>NZ_JBHWZP010000663.1:0-1003 GCF_042728395.1 Streptomyces sp. NPDC060205 | reverse complement strand
TTCTAGGGGCGCGGGGAACGGCGCAATCTTTTGGCTCTTGGGGGCGCGGCGAACTGCGCAGGATCTCGGCTTCTGGGGGCGCGGGGAACTGCGCATTCTGTGAGGCGCGCGTGCGACGGCGGGAGGCGTTTCAGGGGCGCGGGGAACTGCGCAATCTGTGAGGTGCGCGTGCGACGGCGGGTGATGTGGGCGTTCCGGGGGCGCGGGGAACTGCGCAGTCTTTGAGGTGCGCGTGCGGCGGCGGGTGGGGGGCCGATCAGGGGCGTGGGGGCGGAGGCCCCAGGGGGAGCTCGCTGGGGCGGAAGAATCACCACCGTTTCTCTTGCAATCGTGAGGCACTCGCGCCTCAATAGACGCCAGCTCTTCCGACGGACCGTCAGATTCGGGTCGCGCCCGTCGGCCGTCCCCACACGGCAATTCCCGCACTAGGGAAGGAAATCCAATGATCCGTAAGCGTCTCGGAATCGGCGCCGCGTTAGCCGCCGGCACCCTCGCCGCCGGCCTCGCGCTCGCCCCCGGCGCCGCGGCCGTGGTCCCCCAGACCGCCACGATCGTCGCCGACTGCGGTCTCTACGGCGGTGGTGAGGCCACCCTCACGGCCACCCAGGACGGCACCGCCGCCACCCTCACCGTCAGCTCCTCGGAGATCACCGCCCCGCTCGCGCTCGCCGAGGACTCGATCGCCGCCACCCTCACCCTCGCGAAGGCGGGCGGCGGCACGACCGTCTTCAGTGGCACGGAGAACCCCGCGATCCCCGCCGGTGGCGGCGTCACGGTCGGCCCGCTGCCCGGTACCGTCGCGGCAGGCGACAGCCTGGAGGCCTTTGGCGGCTCCCTGACGATGACGGTCTTCGGGATCACCATCACCTGCACGGCGGACGGGCCGCAGTCGCCCGGTCCGTTCGTGTTCGAGTGATCACCGCGACGTAGGCGCGTCAGGCGCTCAGTCCCCCCACGGGCAGTGGCCCGGTACGGACCGGTGCCGCCCGGCGCGCGGCGGCAC
>NZ_JBHWZP010000662.1:0-1023 GCF_042728395.1 Streptomyces sp. NPDC060205 | reverse complement strand
ACGATCCCGAACGCGGTCCATCCGCCGATCAAAACCGCTGCGACCAGGCCGAGCGCGGTGACCGCGAACGACCAGCCGAAGGTTTTCAGAACCACTGGCTACCCAATCGTGAGTTGGGGGGCTACCCCCGGACGAAGTCCGGAGGGGGTTTCCCCCCGCCGTACCCGGCTTTACGAAACATTGACCTCGAAGTCTAGAGGGCCGACTCCCCGAAGGAGAGGGCCGGGCCCTTCCGCTCGAAGAGTCGCAGGTCCCAAGGGCCCGAACCCAGGTGACGCGCCTTCTGCCACCTGGGCCGTCTCATGTGCCGGCACCACTTCGTGACACCACGGCCGACCCCCTGATCGCCGGGGCCGCACGCCGCGTATTCGGCTTTACGAAACGTTGACCCCGAAGTCGAGGGCGATGCCGCGCAGCCCGGACGCGTAGCCCTGGCCGACCGCGCGGAACTTCCACTCGCCGCCGTAGCGGTAGACCTCGCCGAAGATCATCGCGGTCTCCGTGGAGGCGTCCTCGGAGAGGTCGTAGCGGGCGAGCTCCTGGCCGTCGGCCTGGTTGACGACCCGGATGAACGCGTTGCTCACCTGGCCGAAGGTCTGGCCGCGGTTGTCGGCGTCGTGGATGGAGACCGGAAAGACGATCTTCTCCACGTTGGCGGGCACCTTGTGGAGGTCGATGAGGATGGACTCGTCGTCGCCCTCGCCCTCACCGGTGAGGTTGTCGCCGGTGTGCTCGACCGAGCCGTCGGGGCTCTTGAGCTGGTTGTAGAAGATGAACCACTCGTCGCCGAGCACCCGGCCCGCGTTGCACATCAGCGCGCTGGCGTCGAGGTCGAAATCCGCTCCGGTGGTGGAGCGTGCGTCCCAGCCGAGCCCGACCATCACTTGCGTGAGGTTCGGTGCGGCCTTGGAGAGGGAGACATTGCCCCCCTTGGCGAGCGTGACACCCATGTTTGGTCCTCCCCGGTGAAGCCGTTTGTCGTGCCGTGGTACCAGCACGTCCGGCGCCGCACTAGGAGTGTGC
>NZ_JBHWZP010000661.1:0-1026 GCF_042728395.1 Streptomyces sp. NPDC060205 | reverse complement strand
GCGACGCTCCCACGGCTTGTAGGCACACGGTTTCAGGTACTATTTCACTCCGCTCCCGCGGTACTTTTCACCATTCCCTCACGGTACTATCCGCTATCGGTCACCAGGGAATATTTAGGCTTAGCGGGTGGTCCCGCCAGATTCACACGGGATTTCTCGGGCCCCGTGCTACTTGGGTGTCTCTCAAACGAGCCGTTGATGTTTCGACTACGGGGGTCTTACCCTCTACGCCGGACCTTTCGCATGTCCTTCGCCTACACCAACGGTTTCTGACTCGTCTCACAGCCGGCAGACTGTGAAAGAGAGATCCCACAACCCCGCATGCGCAACCCCTGCCGGGTCTCACACACATACGGTTTGGCCTCATCCGGTTTCGCTCGCCACTACTCCCGGAATCACGGTTGTTTTCTCTTCCTGCGGGTACTGAGATGTTTCACTTCCCCGCGTTCCCTCCACACACCCTATGTGTTCAGATGTGGGTGACAGCCCATGACGACTGCCGGGTTTCCCCATTCGGAAACCCCCGGATCAAAGCCTGGTTGACGGCTCCCCGGGGACTATCGTGGCCTCCCACGTCCTTCATCGGTTCCTGGTACCAAGGCATCCACCGTGCGCCCTTAAAAACTTGGCCACAGATGCTCGCGTCCACTGTGCAGTTCTCAAACAACGACCAACCACCCATCACCCCACCCTTCCGGGTGAGTGCACTGGGGCCGGCACTGAAGGCGACCAGTACGGCCGTACCCTCAGACACCCAACAGCGTGCCCGACACCCCCGACCCCCAGATCAGCTTTCCACGCCCCGAAGGACAGTACTTGCAGTCTGAGCAGACTGAGAGTGCCGAATAATCAACGTTCCACCCTTGAGCAACCAGCACCGGACATTCGCCGATGAACTGGCCTCTGGACCATCAGACAGAGTCTGACAGTCAAGAAGTGCTCCTTAGAAAGGAGGTGATCCAGCCGCACCTTCCGGTACGGCTACCTTGTTACGACTTCGTCCCAATCGCCAGTCCCACCTTCGAC
>NZ_JBHWZP010000660.1:0-1038 GCF_042728395.1 Streptomyces sp. NPDC060205 | reverse complement strand
GCACGCGCGGGGCCCGCTCCGTTTCAGCCTTCCCGCGTCACCAGGTGGCGCGCATCTGGCGGATGATCCGTCTGCGCAGCCGCACCCTGCGGCTGCCGTCGGTATGCAGGCTGAGGCGGTCCAGTTCCCAGTGTCCGTACTCCGCGTGGTCCGTCAGCAGGCGTGCCGCTTCCTTGCGGGAGACCCCGCGCGGCACATACACGTTGACAAATTCGTATTCCGGCATCGCATCTATTGTGCGTGCGGAGGCCCGGTACGGATAGCGTCTGCACTATGTCTGATGCTGCGCAGCCCACCGCTGCCGAGGTACGCGCCGCCGCCGAGGCGGTCAAGACCGCGCTCGACCGCCACCTGGCGGCGGTCGAGCGCAGGTCGGGTGAGGACGACCCGGCCGTCTACGAGGCGTTCAACGAGTTGGCGGCGGCCGCCGAGGAGTACGACGAGCTTCTCTACGACCGCTACGACGAGGTCACCCCTTTCGAGATCCCCGGCTCGGACGATGCCCTGCCGCCGTACACCGGGCCGGAGGAGCCCAACGCGCTGAGCGTGCTGATCCGCCGGGACTACGCGGTGGTGGAGCCGCAGCGGCTGCTGGCGCAGGCCCAGCGGGTCGAGGCGGTCGAGGAGTCCGGGGCGGTGACGGCGGGCTTCGACGCCGCGTCCGGGACCGTGCACGGTGCGCTCGGCGTCCTCTTCGGAGAGTTCGAGCCCGACGAGATCGCCTCCCGGCACAAGGAGTTCGGCCTGGAGGAGGGCGACTCGACGCTGTGGGTGACCGCCTCGGACGAACCGGCGGATCCGGGTGAGTGGCTGGAGGCCCCGTTCGACCAGACCGACACCCATCAGGTGGTGTGCCGCTTCGACGTCAGCGCGGTCTTCGACGACGACGCCGATGACGGTATCGACGACCTCGACGACATCGAGGACGAGGTGCCGGACACCGTCGGGCCGGAACTGGAAGGCACCCTCGACGCGACGGAAGCGGAAGCGGACATCGAGGACCTGCGGTCGCGCAACGCGGACCGCTGACGGCCCGGC
>NZ_JBHWZP010000659.1:0-1040 GCF_042728395.1 Streptomyces sp. NPDC060205 | reverse complement strand
GCCCGCGGCTTCGGCGGGCCGCCCGGCCGTGTCCGATCGGCCGTGTCGGCTAGTAGCGCTGGTTCAAGTAGCCCAGCAGCTCGTCGTGGAGGATGCCGTTCGAGGCCGCCGCGTTGCCGCTGTGCGGGCCCGGGCGGCCGTCGAGGCCGGTGAAGGAGCCGCCCGCCTCGGTCACCACGATCGCGGTGGCCGCCATGTCCCAGAGCGAGAGTTCGGGCTCCGCGCAGATGTCGACCGAGCCCTCGGCGACCATCATGTACGGCCAGAAGTCGCCGTACGCGCGCGTGCGCCACACCTCGCGGGACAGGTCCAGGAAGCCGTCCAGCAGGCTGCGTTCCTCCCAGCCGCTCAGCGAGGAGTACGCGAAGGAGGCGTCCTTCATCCGCGAGACCTGGGAGACCTGCAGACGGGACGCGGACGACAGGCTGCGGCCGGTGAAGGCGCCGTGGCCCTTCGAGGCCCACCAGCGGCGGGCGAGCGCGGGTGCGGAGACGACGCCGACGACCGGCTGGTAGCCGCCCTCGCCCGCTTCCATCAGCGCGATCAGGGTCGCCCAGACGGGGACGCCGCGTACGTAGTTCTTGGTGCCGTCGATCGGGTCGATCACCCAGCGGCGGGGGCCCGTGCCCTCGACCCCGTACTCCTCGCCCAGGATCGCGTCCCGTGGCCGTGCCCGGCCGAGGTGGCCGCGGATCAGTTCCTCGGCGGCCTTGTCGGCCTCGCTCACCGGGGTCATGTCCGGCTTGGTCTCGACCTTGAGGTCGAGCGCCTTGAACCGGTCCATCGTCGCGGCGTCGGCGGCGTCCGCCAGGACATGGGCGAGGCGCAGGTCATCGCGATAGTCGGGCATGGGGGAACGGTACCGCTCCGGGGGGTGCGGCTATAGGGCTGGGGTTGTGGAGAGGGGGTGGGGTGTTGGGGGCGGTTGTCGGGTGCGGGTTCGTCGTGGCTGAGCGCGCAGTTCCCCGCGCCCCTTGCAGGTGCGCCGTTCCCCGCGCCCCCTCAAGGCGAAAAGACTGCGCCGTTCCCCGCGTCCCTGA
>NZ_JBHWZP010000658.1:0-1073 GCF_042728395.1 Streptomyces sp. NPDC060205 | reverse complement strand
GGTCAAGGTGATGGACTTCGGCATCGCGCGCGCCCTGCACGGCGCGCAGTCGACGATGACCCAGACCGGCATGGTCATGGGCACGCCCCAGTACCTCTCTCCGGAGCAGGCGCTCGGCAAGGCGGTCGACCACCGCAGCGACCTGTACGCGACGGGCTGTCTGCTCTACGAACTCCTCGCGCTGCGGCCCCCGTTCACCGGTGAGACCCCGCTGTCGGTGGTCTACCAGCACGTCCAGGACATTCCGGTGCCCCCGTCCGAGGTCTCGGACGCGACGCCGCCGGAGCTCGACGGCCTGGTCATGCGCTCCCTCGCGAAGGAGCCGGACGACCGGTTCCAGACCGCCGAGGAGATGCGCGGCCTCGTCCAGTACGCGCTGCAGATGCTGTACGACCAGGGCGGCCACACGGGCACCTGGAACACCGGCCCGGTGACCGCGCACGAGGGCATGAGCACTCCGGCGCTGGGTCTCGCGGGCGCGGCCGGGCTGCCGCACCCCGGTGACTCGGGCACCGCCCAGATCCCGTCACCGCTGCTGCCCCCGGGCCATGGTGGCGACGACGGCGGCTTCGAGGGGCACGGCAACCACGGCAGTGGCCGCGGCAAGTTGTGGATCCTCGCCGTCTTCGCGGTGATAGCGATCGCGGCGGGTGTGGCGCTGGCGCTGAACGGCGGTGGTGACGGCGGCGGGGCGGGTCCGAAGACGACGCCGACCGCCTCGGAGACCGAGAAGGACACCACTCCGAGCGAGGACGCGTCGGACGAGCCGACGGACGAGCAGACGGAGGAGGACACGAGCACGGGCGGCAACTCGGACTACACGCCGTCGTACGAGCCGTCGCCGACGTACTCGCCCTCGCCCACCGAGTCGAAGCCCTCGGCCGACCCGACGACCAAGGCCCCGACGACGACGCCCCCGCCGGACGAAGAGACGACCCCGCCGGACGAGGAGACTCCTCCGGAGGAATCGCCGGCCGACGCCGGTGGCACGAACGGGGACCCCGGCGCCGAGGACTGACCCGTCGGCCCGCCTCCCCCCCCCCGCAGAGCACCGCCCACGCGCGCGTGGAGCC
>NZ_JBHWZP010000657.1:0-1076 GCF_042728395.1 Streptomyces sp. NPDC060205 | reverse complement strand
GTGTGCGGCCGTTCCCATGATCGATAGGTCACAGCAATCAATAACGATCGTGTTTTCGATAACGGAGGCCTTGACGAGGTGGTATTGGCAGAGCCAGACTCCCGTCCATCGGTCGGCATTGTCGAACACCTACCGGCAATACGCGTTAGAGTGTGACAAGGCCAAGGGCCGGCAACGACCTCACCTGAGGTCGCGAACCACCGGAGGGACCCGGGGTTCGCCTTCCCCTGGACGAAGGACAAAGGAGTCGCGGGTGTCCAGCTCCGACATCTTCATCGGCGAGACCATAGGTACCGCCATACTCATCCTGCTCGGCGGTGGCGTGTGCGCCGCCGTCACGCTGAAGGCCTCCAAGGCACGCAACGCCGGGTGGCTCGCCATCACCTTCGGGTGGGGTTTCGCGGTCATGACCGCCGTGTACATCTCGGCGCCCCTCTCCGGTGCCCATCTGAACCCGGCCGTCACCCTCGGCATCGCGATCAAGGACGACGACTGGAGCAACGTCCTGACCTATTGGTCGGGCCAGCTCCTCGGCGCGATGATCGGCGCGCTGCTCGTGTGGGTCGCGTACTACGGACAGTTCCTGGCGCACCTCACCGACCGTGAGATCGTGGGCGGCCCCGGTGCGCAGGACGTCAAGTCCGTGGAGGCACGGGAGGCCAAGGCGGGCCCGGTGCTCGGCGTCTTCTCCACCGGCCCGGAGGTCCGGGTCGCCTGGCAGAACGTCGCCACGGAGGTCATCGGCACGATCGTGCTGGTGCTCGCCGTCCTGACCCAGGGCCTGAACGACAGCGGCAAGGGTCTGGGCACCCTGGGCGCGCTGATCACCGCCTTCGTGGTCGTCAGCATCGGTCTCTCGCTCGGTGGCCCGACGGGGTACGCGATCAACCCGGTCCGTGACCTCGGCCCGCGCATCGTGCACGCCCTGCTGCCGCTGCCCAACAAGGGCGGGTCGGACTGGAGCTACGCCTGGGTCCCGGTCGTGGGACCGCTGATCGGCGGAGCGATCGCCGCCGGTATCTACAACGTGGCCTTCGCCTAGAGCTGTACAGCTTTGCTTGGAGCCGTACGTCCAC
>NZ_JBHWZP010000656.1:0-1083 GCF_042728395.1 Streptomyces sp. NPDC060205 | reverse complement strand
GCCGTTCGCACGTCCGGGAGCGCACGGAACGAGGCCGTTCTTTTCCCGCGCGCGGCGTATTGATTTCCGCCTGCCCCCGGCCGCTTCAGCGCGCACGGAAATGACGTGCTCCACAATTCCGGGCACGCGGAAGAAAAGGGCACCGGAAATAGGGCCCCACCGAATATCTCTCTTTGTATACGGCGCTTCTGTTAATGACGCAGGCCCGCTGTGTTTACGGGATGTTGCGAAGTCCTCACACGCTCGGCGCGCTCCCCGCCTGGAAAGCGCAGCCGGTGCGCCGACATCGCCCGTTCCGTGTGCAGCGCGGTGATCGCCCTGGCCCGGTCGCTGTCACCGCGGGCCACGGCGTCCACGATGGCCCCGTGCTCGGTCCAGGACTCGGCAGGGTGCGCGGACGCCTCGACGGAGTACATCCAGGCGATCTTGTGCCGCAGCTGGCCGAGCGTCGAGGTCAGCGCCGGACTGCCCGAGGACTGCGCGAGCGTCTCGTGGAACCAGCCGCCGAGCGAGCGCAGATCCTCGCTGTTGCCGCGCCTGGCCCGCTCCTGGCCGAGCCTGACCAGGCCGCGCAGCACCTTGAGATGGGCCTCCGTGCGCCGCTGGGCGGCACGGGCGGCGCCCAGGGGCTCCAGCAGGACGCGCATCTCCAGGAGGTCGGCGGCCTCCTGCTCCGTGGGTTCCGCGACGCACGCGCCCGCGTGCCGGCGGGTGACCACGAAGCCCTCCGCCTCCAGGGTGCGCAGCGCCTCGCGCACGGGGACCCGCGAGACGCCGTAGCGGCGCGCGAGCAGTTCTTCGGTGAGCCGGCTGCCGCGCTCGTAGACACCCGCGACGATGTCGTCCCGGATCGCCGTGCATACCGAGCGCGCGGGAATACGCATGACCGGACCTCCGCCTTAATCCCCGCGAAACGCGGTCGATTGACGCTTGTTCGGTGACTCTATTGCAGAGAACGGGAAATTCCGAAGGCAGCCGGGAATCCATGGATATTTTTTGGACACACCGCGCTTCTGAACAGGCAGTCGTCCGGTACGAAAGTGACCCGAAGCCGTCCGAACGCGCGCGGGCCCCGGCTCGGTG
>NZ_JBHWZP010000655.1:0-1067 GCF_042728395.1 Streptomyces sp. NPDC060205 | reverse complement strand
GCCGCGGCACACCGCCTGCCGGGGACCTCAGCGGACGGAAGCGCGCAGCCGGACGAGTAGGCCCGCGGCACCGAGGGCGGACAACGCTCCCAGCGAGAGCGCGCCGAGCGGCAGGCCCTCGTTGTGCACAGCGGCCGCCCCGGTCTCACCGGCCGGGACTCCGGCGGGCGCCGAGTGCAGTCCGGTCAGGGTCTGCGTCTTCAGTGCCAGGTTCTTCTCCTCGGCGCTGCCCCAGGCGTAGACCAGGGTGTTCGTACCCTCGGCCAGGTTCAGATCGGCGGGCCCGATCGCCACCGTGTCGGTGCCGGCCAGCGTGACATCGGCGGACACCGTGCCGGCAGCGACCTCACCCTTGGCTTCCTTGGGGTTGGTCAGGTTCTTGAACACGGCGGTCCTGTCGGCCCGCACGTCGACCGCGGGCGCGGCGGCGACATGCCGTACGGTCAGCCGGGCCTTGCCTGCGGGCACCTTGGACGTGTCGTTGACATACGCGTCCAGCGCCGGCTTCCCGGCGGCCGTCAGGTGGGCCACCAGGGTGGCGTTCGCCCCGGCGGGCACATCGACCGTCTTCTCGATGGCGGGGGTGCCGTCCGGTCCCTCCCCGTCCTTGAAGACCTTGATGTCGTACGAACCGGCGTCCAGCTTCAGCGGATCGGTGAGCGTGCCCGGCTCGAAGTCCGGCAGCAGTTCCTTGTCGCCGGCGTAGACGTCCACGGTCAGACCGGGTACCCCATGGAACACGGACACGGTGGCCTGGTCGTCCGCGGCCTGCGGCCGGGCGAACGCGGGAGCGCCCGCGGTGACGGACAGGACGACGGCGACGCCTGCGGTGAGGGCTGCGCCCGAAACACGAGTGATCATGACGGTCTTTCCCTTCATGCGAGGACTGCTGGAATGTGTGGAAACGCATTCCGTCGCCAGTCCCCCCTCGGTTTCGCCTGTGCGCACCTTTTTCGGATGGCCGCCGGCAGGATCGAGGACGCGGAGCGCGCCGGAGGTGTGCCCCTGAGCGGGCCCCGCCCCGGTCCGGCTGCGTGCGGCGGTGGCCCACCCGACCAGGTCGGGTG
>NZ_JBHWZP010000654.1:0-1099 GCF_042728395.1 Streptomyces sp. NPDC060205 | reverse complement strand
GTTCCCCGCGCCCCTGAAAGGCAGGGGCCTGCGCCCCCCCCGAAAGGCGAAAGATTGCGCCGTTCCCCGCGCCCCTAGAGGCAAGGGGCTGCGCCCCCCGAAAGGCAAAAGACTGCGCCGTTCCCCGCGCCCCTGAAGGCCAGAAGACTGCGCCGTTCCCCGCGCCCCTAGGCGGGCGGTCTCACCGGGACCAGGTCCAGGAGGTGGTCCGCTGATTGTTGGGCCAGGGGGGTCAGGCGGGTGTAGACCGTTCTGAATGTTTTCTCGGCCTGGTCGGCTGGCCAGTTGTCCGGGAGGTGTCTGACCGGGAGGCGTGGGTCTCGGCGGACCACCTGGAGCCACTGGGTCGACAGGCGCAGCCGTAGCGCGAGGGCCTCGTCGGCCGCGGGCTCGGCCGTCTCCCAGCGCTCCCAGCGGCGGACGAACGCCTCGTAGCGCGTGGCGAGTTCGTCCAGTTCCCAGGTCTCCTCGATCATCGCGCCGATGTCCATGCCGGCGTCCGCGTGGGCGCGGAAGATCTTCACATGGGCGGACAGGCCGAGTTCGGCGACGAGTCCGGAGACATCGGTCTCGCCGGGCGCGATCCACAGCCCGCCGAACAGCGGACCGAAGCCGTTCCATGTCAACTGGGCCCGCAGGTCGTGCCGTTGGCGCTGCCAGGACTCGGGCAGTGAGAAGCCGAGCAGGGTCCAGGTGCCGTCCCACCGGCGGTTGACGGCCCCCTCCTCCCAGATCCGCTGCTCGCCGTCCCGCAGCACGGCCTCCGAGCGCTCGGTCAGCCCGAAGTACATCCGGCGCCCCTCGCGCTGCCGCCGCAGCAGATCACGGCCGACCATGCGGGTCAGGGTGGACCGGGTGGCGTGCTCGCCGACCCCGGCCCGTCCGAAGACATCGATGACGCTGCCCGAATACACACAGACGCCCCGGCCGAGCACCTGGTCACCGAGAAAGGACAGCATGAGGGACTGGGGCCGCAACGCCTCGTCACTGGTCACCCACCCACGGTACGCCCGCCGATCACAGTCGTTCGCCTTTCAGGGGGCGCAGCCCCCAAGGGGCGCGGGGAACGGCGCGACCAGCCCCCACGGACCCGCACCCG
>NZ_JBHWZP010000653.1:0-1155 GCF_042728395.1 Streptomyces sp. NPDC060205 | reverse complement strand
CGGTGGACGACCACCGGTCCCGTTCCGCGATCCGGCGCTGTCGAGGGCGTCATCTCATCCCCTCATCCCAGCAACGCGGCGATCACCACCAGCACCGGTACCGCCAGCATCGTCGACAGCAGGATCGACTCGCGGGCCAGGACCTCGCCGACGCGGTAGCGCGAGGCGTAGGTGAAGAGGTTCTGGGCGGCCGGCAGGGCCGAGGTGACGACCACGTCCAGCAGGTGCTCGCCCCGCAGGCCGAAGACGCCCGCCGCCAGGGCCCAGGCCGCCAGCGGCTGTCCCACGGACTTCAGGGCGACGGAGAGCAGCACGGGCGCCCGGTCCGGCCCGCGGCCCGGCATGGTGCTGCCGCACAGGGAGATGCCGAAGGCGAGCAGCACGGCCGGTACGGACATGTTGCCGATCAGGGTCAGCGGGTCCATGACGGGGCCCGGCACGGTCAGCCCCGTCGCCGAGACCGCCACACCGGCCAGGGAGCCGATTCCGACGGGGTTGCGCAGGGGAGCGGTGACCTGCCGCCAGAGCGGCTGCTTCTCGCCCGCGCCGGACAGGTCGAGGACCGTGAGGGCGACTGGCGTCATCACGATCTGCTGGAACAGCAGGACCGGCGCGACGAGTGAGGCGTCCCCGAGGACGTACACGGCGATCGGGATACCGAGGTTGCCCGCGTTCACGTAACTGGAGCAGAGCGCGCCGATCGTCGTACGGCCCACGCCCCAGCGGCGTACGGCACCGACCGCGACGAAGATCCCGGCCACCGCGAACGTGCTGACGGCCGTCACCAGCAGCCGGTTCGACAGGATCACCGACAGGTCGGCCCGCGCGAGGGTGGTGAAGAGCAGGGCGGGTGTGGCGACGTGGAAGGCCAGCTTGGTCAGTACCTCGCGTCCGTTGTCACCGAGGTAGCCCCGCCGTCCGATCAGATACCCGACCGCGATGACGACGGCGATGACCGCGAACCCGTTCAGCACGCCCTGCACGGTGCCTCCCGCGGGCCCGGTGATTCATGGCTCATACACCCAACCCTAGGGCCGGGGGGAGCCCCCACCGGCTGCGGGGCTCCCCGTCACCGCATGGGGGCTCCGCCCCCTCGCCCCCGTTCGCGCAGTTCCCCGCGCCCCTTGGGGCTCGTCTTTCAGGGGCGCGGGGAAC
>NZ_JBHWZP010000652.1:0-1162 GCF_042728395.1 Streptomyces sp. NPDC060205 | reverse complement strand
CGCGGGGAACGGCGCAGTCTTTCGCCTTTGGGGGCGCGGGGAACGGCGCAGTCTTTTAGGGGCGCGGGGAACTGCGCGGCCGGCCCCCACCGGCCCGCACCCGACGAACCACCCCTTGACCCTCCCCCCACCCGAAAATATCTTTCATACGTGACCCAAGAAGTGAAGGAAATTTTCGCGGGCGACCCCCCGCCACCCCCCGCAGCCCTCGCCGCAAAGGTCCGCACCCTGGCCCCCTCAATGACCCGCTCCATGCAGCGAGTAGCAGAAGCCGTCGCCCAGGACCCCGCGGGCTGCGCCGCCCTCACGGTCACCGGCCTCGCAGAACTGACCGGCACCAGCGAGGCCACGGTCGTCCGCACCGCCCGTCTCCTCGGCTACCCCGGCTACCGCGACCTGCGCCTCGCCCTCGCCGGCCTCGCCGCCCAGCAGCAGTCGGGCCGCGCCCCCGCCGTGACCGCCGACATCGCGGTCGACGACCCGATCGCGGACGTCGTCGCCAAGCTCGCGTACGACGAGCAGCAGACGCTCGCCGACACCGCGGCCGCACTGGACACGGTGCAACTGGGCGCGGCGGTCGGGGCGCTCGCACTGGCCCGCCGTATCGACGTGTACGGCGTCGGGGCGTCCGGGCTCGTCGCCCAGGACCTCACCCAGAAGCTGCTGCGCATCGGGCTCATAGCCCACGCCCACAACGACCCGCATCTCGCCGTGACCAACGCCGTGCAGTTGCGGGCCAAGGACGTGGCGATCGCGATCACGCACTCCGGGGCGACCGGTGACGTCATCGAGCCGTTGCGGGTCGCGTTCGAGCACGGGGCCACGACGATCGCGATCACCGGCCGGCCGGACGGGCCCGTGACCCAGTACGCGGATCACATCCTGACCACGTCCACGGCCCGGGAGAGCGAGCTGCGGCCGGCGGCGATGTCGTCCCGGACGAGTCAGCTGCTGGTGGTGGACTGCCTGTTCATCGGGGTCGCCCAGCGCACGTACGAGACGGCGGCGCCGGCGCTGTCCGCGTCGTACGAGGCGTTGGCCCATCGGCATCGGAGTACGCCGCGGTAGGGAGGGCGGGGGTTCGTCGTCGGGTGCGGGCCGGTGGGGGCTGGTCGCGCAGTTCCCCGCGCCCCTTAAAAGATTGCGCCGTTCCCCGCGCCCC
>NZ_JBHWZP010000651.1:0-1167 GCF_042728395.1 Streptomyces sp. NPDC060205 | reverse complement strand
GCCGCTACCAGATCAAACTCCCCATGGTCCAGCTCCTCAAGGACGGCACCGTCACCACCGTCGCCCAAGCCCTGGCCACCGAACTCAACTCCACCGACGCCTCGGCCTGACCGAGCAAAGGACGAGGACCGACTGCATGAAAACCACCGACATTCGGATCGCCGGGCTGGGCATGTACATCCCGGAGATCGTCGACGCCCGCAAGGCCGTCGCTCTGGGTCTGTACGACGCCGACGAGTACGAGTTCTACGGCTGGACCGGCGCCGCGGTCGCCGGCGACATGCCCGCTCCGGACATGGCGATCTCCGCTGCCCGGCAGGCGATGGAGCGCTCCGAGCTGCACCCGCACGACATCGACATGCACATCCACGCCTGCGGTCACGAGCAGGGGCCGGAGGGCTGGTCGCCTCAGCATTACATCCTGCGGCACCTGACCGACCGTGACGTGCCCTCCTTCCGCGTCTGGCAGGCCTGCAGCGGCCTGATCGGTTCGCTGGAGCTGGCCGCCTGCTACCTCCAGGCGGTACCCGAGCGCGGCGCCGCCCTGATCACCGGTGCCGACAACGTCGGTACCCCCAACTTCAACCGGTGGGCCTTCGGCATCCAGAACGGTGTCCTCGGTGACGGGGGCAGTGCGGTCCTGCTGTCGAAGTCCGAGGGCTTCGCGAGTCTCCTGTCCATCAACACCGGATCCACCGCCGAGGTGGAGGAGCAGTACCGCGGTACCGAGCCCCTCTTCCCGCCGTCGCTGACAGTCGGCCGCAGCATGGACTTCAAGGAACGTCTGGCCGCCGCCGGCGGACTGGAGGAGACCGTCGCCGAGGTCGTACGCCGTCAGGGAGAGCTGCGCACTGAGATAGCGCTGCGCACCCTGGCGGAAGCCGGCCTGGAGCCGGGCGACGTCACTCGCGTCTGTCACGTCTTCACCGGCCAGGAGAGCTACCTCAAGGTCATCCTCGACCCGATGGGCCTCTTCCCCGAGCAGGGCCTGCTCGACTTCGGCCGCAACCTGGGCCACATGACGGTCAACGACCAGATCGTGGGCCTGACGCACCTGGTGGAGACCGGGCAGGTCGGTCCCGGTGACCACGTCCTGATCGTCGCGCACGGCGGCGGGGTGTCCATCACCTGCGCCGTCGTACGCATCGACGAGCGCCCCAGCTGGGC
>NZ_JBHWZP010000650.1:0-1175 GCF_042728395.1 Streptomyces sp. NPDC060205 | reverse complement strand
GCGTCCACCAGGGGCCCTCTGTATCCAACTCAATCGCGCCGGACCGAGGACGGACACGTCGCCCCGGCCCCCGCCACCCCCTCACAGCGGGGAAAAACGCAGCGGCCAAAAGCCTCAGTCAAATACGACGGTCCGCCGCCCGTTCAACAGAATCCGCCGCTCCGCATGCCACTTCACGGCCCTGGCCAGCGCCTGGCACTCCACGTCCCGCCCCACAGCCACCAGCTGCTCCGGCGTGACCTGGTGCCCCACCCGCTCGACCTCCTGCTCGATGATCGGCCCCTCATCGAGGTCGGCCGTCACATAGTGCGCGGTGGCACCGATCAGTTTCACACCCCGCACATGCGCCTGGTGATAGGGCTTCGCACCCTTGAAGCTAGGCAGGAACGAGTGATGGATATTAATAATCTTCCCACTCAACTGCTTGCACAGATCATCCGAGAGCACCTGCATGTACCGAGCCAGCACCACCAGCTCGACGCCCTGCTCCCGCACCAATTCCAGCACCTGCGCCTCGGCCTGCGGCTTGTTCTCCTTGGTGACCGGAATATGCCGAAACGGCACATGATACGAGTCCACCAGCTCGGCGAAGTCCGTGTGATTGGACACCACCGCCGCGATCTCGACGGGCAGCGCCCCGATCCGCGAGCGGAACAGCAGATCGTTCAGGCAGTGCCCGAACTTGCTGACCATCAGCACGACCCGCATCTTCTCGTCGGCCCGGTGGATCTGCCAGTCCATCTGGAAGGAGTCACCGATCGCCGCGAAGCTCGCGCGCAGCTTGTCCACGGTGACGGGCGGCTCCGCCGAGAAGTGGACGCGCATGAAGAACAGTCCCGTGTCGTGGTCACCGAACTGCTGGCTGTCCTCGATGTTGCAGCCGGTCATGAAGAGGTAGCTCGACACGGCGTGCACGATGCCCTGCTTGTCGGGGCAGGAAAGCGTCAGGACGTACTGGTCGTTCATTTCGCCAGGGTCCCACAAGGGACCCCGCAGCCCCGCACCCGCCCGAATCCCGGACTTCGCGCAGTCCCCCGCGCCCCGAAAGACGGGGCTGCGCCCCCAGCCCGGTATTCGTCTACGGGTCCGGTGGGGGTCACCCGCGCAGTTCCCCGCGCCCCTCGGGGAGGGGCTGTGCCCCGTGCCGAGGGGTCAGGCGGCTGAAGGTGCGTTGC
>NZ_JBHWZP010000649.1:0-1199 GCF_042728395.1 Streptomyces sp. NPDC060205 | reverse complement strand
GTACTGGACGTACTTGGCTCTGCGCCCGGTGCGGCGAGAGTACGTGCATGGCGTCGCGCGGCAGACGGGAATTGTCAGACAGGCCCTAACCCTGCGGCACGCCTGCCTCCAGGTACAGGGCGGCCCCCCGCTCCCTCGCCCGCAGTGCCCAGCGCAGGCGCTCGTAGCGGATGGGGGGCAGGAGTGCGGCGGCCTCCTCCTCGGTGACGAAGCGCCAGTCGCGCAGTTCGGGGCCCGGCAGCACCAGCTGCCGGGCCTCGCCGCCGCCCAGCCTGCCGCCGTCGTAGAGGAGGCGCAGGCCGCCGTAGGCGGGGGGCGCCGGGGGTTCCCAGTCGACGACCAGGAGGCGGGGGACCTCGGTGAGCCGGATGCCGGTCTCCTCGGCGACCTCCCGGATACCCGCGCGCGCGGGCGCCTCGCCGGGTTCGACGACGCCGCCGGGGAACTCCCAGCCGGCCTTGTACGTCGGGTCGACGAGCAGTACCCGGTCCAGCTCGTCGAAGAGGAGCACCCCCGCCGCGATGGTCTCGGAGGTGGGTTCGGGGGTCTGCACGATGTCGCAGACCGGCACGGTTCCGCTGTTCACGGCCTCGGCGACGCGCACCGCGGACTCGTACGGGGTGAGGGTGCCGTTGTCGACGGGGTGGGCGTCAGCGGTGAGCCAGCCGGCCAGGGCGGCACGGTAGGGCTCGATCTGGTCGTACGACCACTGGCGCACCCGTATCTCCCCGTCGGGGAGGTCCGGTGGGACCTCCCGGCCGGCTATTCGTTCGCGCAGGATCGTTTCCGCCGGGGCGAGAAGCACATGGCGTACCGCGATCCTGCGGGACGCGAGCCCGCCGAAGATCTCGTCGCGGTAGTCCTGGCGGAGCAGCGTCATGGGGACCACGAGCACGCCCCCGAGTTCGGAGAGCATCGCGGCCGCCGTGTCGACCACGAGCCGCCGCCAGATCGGCAGATCCTGGAAGTCGCCGACCTCGGCGAGGCGCTTGGCGGGCAGCAGTTGCGCCAGCCCGGTGCCGATCAGCTCGGGGTCGAAGAGAGTGCTGTTCGGGATCAGGTCGATCAGTTCCCGTGCGGTGGTGGTCTTCCCCGCACCGAACGCACCGTTGATCCAAACGATCACGGTTCCCCCCTCTGCTGTTGGCCCCCTGAGGCTTGCCCGCTCCACCCTGCCACGGAAACCAGGTCCTGATGAG
>NZ_JBHWZP010000648.1:0-1225 GCF_042728395.1 Streptomyces sp. NPDC060205 | reverse complement strand
GGTCCTGTCACGGCCGGGGCCCGGGTGACCGGATTCGTCACCCGGGCCCTTTTTCTGCCCTTCTCGGTCCATGGTGTGTCCGTATTGCAGGGAAGTTGCCTGTCTGCCCTGTGGCATGCGCTACAAAAATGGTGATCCGTTTGTCGATTGAAAGAGGCGCCGCTTAGCGTCGGTCCGGCTGTCCGTCAGGCACTGCGCCGCGTCCGCGGCACCGGACAGTCATCGCCGAGTCCCCGCATGGCGCGAGCCAGGGGAGCCGGGGACCCAGGTCCCTGGGGTGAATCGGACGCCCTCCCCGGAGGGGGTCCGTAGGAGACCTTCCTGCTCCGAACCCGTCAGCTAACCCGGTAGGCGAGAAGGAAGGAAAGGACCAGCCACTTCATGGCGTTCACCCGCGCCACGGGGAAGCACCGTCTTCCCAGCCGCATGACGCGCACCACCCGCAGGACCGTCGGCGTCGCCGCCCTGGCCACCACCGGTGTCGTGGGCACGCTGGCCGCCCCGGCGTTCGCCGCCGAGAGCGAGATCGAGCAGACGGGCCCCCTGAAGGCCGTCACCATGGGCGACTCGGTCGCCCAGGAGATCGACGCGCAGGCCGTCGCCCAGCGCCAGGCCGCCGAGCAGGCCGCCGCCCGCGAGAAGGCCGAGGCCGCCGCGAAGAAGCGTGCGGAGGAGGCCAGGGAGAAGGCCGAGAAGGAGCGCGAGGCCAAGGCCCGTGCCGCCCGCGAGGCGGAGCGCAAGCGCCTCAACGCCTACACCGCTCCGATCACCGGCTCGTACGTCTCCACGTCCTACCAGGCCGGTGGCGGCATCTGGTCCTCCGGCAGCCACACCGGCATCGACTTCCACGCCGCCAGCGGCACCGCCGTGCACGCGGTCGGCTCCGGCACCGTCGTGGAGGCCGGCTGGGGAGGCTCCTACGGCAACCAGATCGTCATCAAGATGGTCGACGGCACGTACACCCAGTACGGGCACCTCTCGTCCATCGGTGTCTCGGTCGGCCAGACGGTCACTCCTGGACAGCAGATAGCCCTCTCCGGGGCGACCGGCAACGTCACGGGGGCGCACCTGCACTTCGAGGCCCGGACGACCGCCGAGTACGGATCCGACATGGACCCGATCGCGTACCTCCGCGGGCACGGCGTGAACGTCTGACACGCACGACGCGTCCCTGCGCGTCCGCACCGCGCCTCCGTAGCGGGCCCCGGCTCACCGAGCCGGGGCC
>NZ_JBHWZP010000647.1:0-1231 GCF_042728395.1 Streptomyces sp. NPDC060205 | reverse complement strand
CCTCTGTACGAGCACGAGGACCCGCTGCGGGCCGCGCACCCCGACTGGGGAACCCTCGAATTCGACTACGGGCGCCGCGAGGTGCGCAACTTCCTCGTCGCCAACGCGGTGTACTGGTGCGAGGAGTTCCACATCGACGGACTGCGCGTCGACGCGGTCGCCTCCATGCTCTACCTCGACTACTCCCGGGACTCCGGTCAATGGACGCCGAACGTCTTCGGCGGCCGGGAGGACCTCGACGCGATGGCGTTCCTCCAGGAGATGAACGCGACGCTGTACCGGCGGGTGCCGGGGATCGTGACCATCGCGGAGGAGTCGACCGCCTGGAACGGCGTGACCCGGCCCACCACCGACGGCGGGCTCGGCTTCGGGCTGAAGTGGAACATGGGCTGGATGCACGACTCGCTGGAGTACATCCAGCACGAGCCGGTGCACCGCAAGTACCACCACGACGAGATGACGTTCTCGATGGTGTACGCGTACAGCGAGAACTACGTCCTGCCCATCTCGCACGACGAGGTCGTGCACGGCAAGCAGGCGCTGGTGTCGAAGATGCCCGGCGACTGGTGGCAGCAGCGCGCCAACCACCGTGCCTACCTGGGCTTCATGTGGGCCCATCCCGGCAAGCAACTCCTCTTCATGGGTCAGGAGTTCGCGCAGGGCGCCGAGTGGTCCGAGGCGCACGGGCCCGACTGGGGGCTGCTGGATCCCGCGTACGGGGCGGAGGCCGACCACCGGGGAGTGCGTGACCTCGTCCGTGAGCTGAACCGTCAGTACCGGGCAGCCGGTGCGCTCTGGGAGCGGGACACCGAACCCGGCGGGTTCGCGTGGGTGGCCGGGGATGCGGCGGAGGACAACGTCTTCGCGTTCCTGCGGTTCGGGGCGGACGGGTCGCCGTTGCTCGCGGTGTCCAACTTCTCGCCGGTCGTGCGGCACGAGTACCGGCTCGGGGTGCCGGAGGATGTGCCTGCCTGGCGGGAGGTGCTGAACACGGACGCGTTGTGCTTCGGCGGTGGGGGTGTCGCGAACGCCGAGCCCGTGAAGCCGGGTGATGAGGCCTGGCACGGTCGCTCGGCCAGTATCCGCGTGACGCTGCCGCCGCTCGCGACGATCTGGCTGCGTCCGGCGTAGGCCGGGGTTTCCTCGCCCCCGCCGCCCCTACCCATTCCCGTCAACGACTCGGGGGCGCTGCCCCCGAACCCCCGGTCCTCAAACGCCGGACGGGCTGGGG
>NZ_JBHWZP010000646.1:0-1240 GCF_042728395.1 Streptomyces sp. NPDC060205 | reverse complement strand
AAGATTGCGCCGTTCCCCGCGCCCCTGAAAGCGAAAGGCAAAGGACTGCGCCGTTCCCCGCGCCCCTTGGGGCTGCGTCCCTAGAGGTGGGTGGCCAGGGCCGTGAGCAGCCTCGTGACGCCCTCCGGGCCGTCCACCACCAGGTCTGCGCGGTCGGCCAGTTCCGTCACCTCGGTGCTGCCGCTGCAGACCAGGAGGCCCGGGGTGCCGTCGGAGCGGAGTTTTTCGACGGCGGCGAAGGCCGGCAGGTCGCCGAGGTCGTCGCCGACGTACATGACCGACTCGGCGCCGACATCGCGCACGTACTCGCCGAGGGCGACGCCCTTGTCCATGCCCGCCGGACGCAACTCCAGGACCAGCCGCCCCGGTTCGACGATCAGGCCGTGCTTCTGGGCCAGCCGGGCCAGCGGCTCGCGCAGTGCCTCGAAGGCGGCCTGCGGGTCCTGGGCACGGCGGGTGTGGACCGCGACGGCCCTGCCCTTCTCCTCGATCCAGCTGCCCTGCCACGCACCGATGCCGTCGAGGAAACCGGGCAGTTCGGCGCGGGCCGCGGCGACGCCGGGGTGCGGCGCGGGGGCCCGGACCGTACCGGTGACCGCGTCCCAGCGCTCCGCCCCGTAGTGGCCCAGCACGACGAGGTGGTCCAGGCCCGCAACCCCGGCGAAGCCGCCGTACCGCACGGCGACCGACGCGGGCCTGCCCGTGACCACGGCCACCGACGCCACCTTCGGGGCCAGCGCCGCGAGGGCCGGTACGGCGTCCGGGTGGGCGCGGGCCTGTTCCGGGTCGGGGACGATCGGCGCGAGCGTGCCGTCGAAGTCGAAGGCGAGGACGGCCTTGTGGGGCCGCGCGAGGAGGGCGGCGAGGCCGTCTCGGCCCTCCGCGGTCACGGGGCTCGGCAGCGACGCTGGGTCGGGGTGACTGGCCATGCTGCGACCCTATCCGCCGAGGTGGGGTCTTACGCCTCCCGCTCGCTCCTGCGTACCTCACGGACGCGCCGCAGGCGGTTGACCGTCACCGGGTCGTACGCGAGGGCCCGCTCCGCGTCCAGCAGGGCGTTCAGCAACTGGTAGTAGCGAACGGGCGCGATCCCCAGCTCCTCCCGGACGGCCCGCTCCTTGGCCCCGGGCGACTCCCACCCCCGCCCCTCCAACGCCAGCACGTCCCGCTCCTGCGCAGTCAGCTCCTGGTCACCCATAAGCCCAACGCTAACCCCAAAAGGGGCGCGGGGAACGGCGCA
>NZ_JBHWZP010000645.1:0-1299 GCF_042728395.1 Streptomyces sp. NPDC060205 | reverse complement strand
TGCAAGACCTCCTGCGGTGCTGGACCGGCACCTGCACCACCTGCGGCCAGCTACTCAAAGCCAACAGACGCAGAACTTAACGAAGCACTACTAGGACTTGTCCGGGCGATCTCTTGCAACGGCGCCTGACGCCGCGAATCTCGTTGTCGAAGGTCTCGTCGAGTGAGGTAGAAGGGCGGCATGGACACCGCCGTACTTGAACAGATGCTGGACGAGACTTTCGATCACGCTGTCGTGCACCACGGATACACCAACTACATGCGCGACTACGAGGTCATCGTCTACGCAACGGCTGATCCCCGTACCGGCATCACGTCGTCCCACCTGCGCTACCTCTTCAGGTACTGCGTTGAGGCGCGGTGCGAGACATCTGTGCCGGCCGAGACCTGGCGGGTCTCTTTGGACGACCGGCTCATCGACCACGAAACCGGTGCTGACCTCGCCGGATACGTCTGGGGCGTGAAGTGGCACTGCCTCTACCCGGGAGCCAAGCTCCTCCCCGAGTCGGACGCGACCCGACGCTGGTCGAACGCCCTTGGCATCGACTTCCACGAGGTGCACATCGAGACCAACGCGCACAACCTGACCTTGCTCTTCTCCGACCTTCAGGTGAGCGAGGTCCCGGTTGGATATGCGCCATTCGTCGCGGAGTAGGGATCAGGTTCGTGTGATCTTGTGGCCGGCGTGTGTTCGGGTGGTTCTTCCTGTCATGAGACGGGGCGAGCTGAGTGATACGGAGTGGGAACAGTTGCGGCCGTTCCTGCCTGTCAGTAACAGGCGTTGTGGCAGGTGGCGCGATCACCGGCAGGTGATCGACGGGATTCTGTACCGGGTGCGGACCGGCGTGCAGTGGTGTGATCTGCCTGAACGGTTCGGGCCCTGGAAGACCGTCTATGAACGCCACCGGCTGTGGTCGGCCGACGGAACCTGGGAGCGTCTGCTCCAGCAGATCCGGGCCGCGGCCGACGCCGCAGGCGAGATCGACTGGGATGTCGCGGTCGATTCCACCATCGTCCGTGCCCACCAGCACGCGGCCGGCGCCCGCACTGAACCGCCACCAGCCCTCGCCTCCAAAGGGGCCGAACCGAGCGAACGCCAGGGCGAAACGCCGTGGCAGAGCCTTGTCGCCCGCCTGGTGGAGGTGGTGCAGGAGGTGAGCGCCTTGGTCGCTCGCGAGGCGCGTTCACCACCAAGCTCCACCTGATGTCGGCGTACACATGAACGTCCCCACCTGCGTACGGATGAAAAGGGACAGTTGTTGATGCGGTGAGACCTGCTGCTCGGCACTCTGCTGCTTGG
>NZ_JBHWZP010000643.1:0-1311 GCF_042728395.1 Streptomyces sp. NPDC060205 | reverse complement strand
AAGCTGCTATCGCCCGATCTCTTGGCCCATGTTTCGCCGCTCGGATGGGAACACATCAATCTCACCGGAGAATATCGCTGGCCAAAGCCTTAGCGTAGGATTCCGCCCCCTCCCGCAAACGACCCCAAGAAGAAGGGCTGCGAAATTCCCCGCTAAATACGTCGTGATGCAAAGATCACGGCCTATACCAGGGGGAATTATGAAACTGCTTAATGTTATTGAAGCTGTACTTAACTGCCTGCATCTGGCGGCAGAACTGTGGGAGTGGCTGGAAAAGCATTTGCCGGTTTTCGGGGCCTTCACGCTGTTTTTGGGCTGAATCCTGCCGTCATTCACCTGGCTGCATGGCTATGCAGTCGGGTAAAAATTATCTCCCGGCTTAACGGAGGATGTAGCGTTGCTTAAGCCGGGTTTTCGGGTGCCAGGTGCCGTCTGCGCCGTCAGTGCCGATCCGGCGGTGCAGACAACGGATGTTATGGTAAAAGCATGATGCCTGGCGGGTACGGAAAAATTGTGGCGACCGAGCCTGCAGACGCAAAAATCCGGCCCATACTTATTCGTCTCCTTCATCAGGAATGCAGTACTATCCAGCCACTGCAGGTATTTGGCCCCCAGCGGGGGCTTTTTTTGCCTGTTGTTGGGGCAGATAAAGAAAAGGGCCGCATTAGCGGCCCTTTTCGGAGAGAGCGATGCCTCAATGCGGAATTTCAGAGACTTCTTTAACGTCGGCTTTATTGATCTGCTGTTTGACACCATTTGCGTCTTTATAGCCCAGCAGGCCTGAGTCTGATTCTGTAGGCTTGCCGTCGCTGACAATTGTACGCCCGTCGTTGGTGTGGATGGCATAGCTTGTGCGCGTGCAGCCGGTTAGGGCTGAAAGCGCAACTGCCGCTGCGAACACTGAAACAAAAATCTTTTTCAAAGCCAGCTCCTTTTATCCGTATCAGTTGTCTAGTTCACTCATGTTGGTAATTTTGTCACGGTTGATCTGTTCGGTTCGGCCTGTATGGGCATCTTTGTAGGATACTAACCCCGTATCACTGTCAACTTTGGGTTTGCCGTCTGTAACGATAGTGCGACCATCTGTGGTTTTTATTTCTTGGTTTGAAGAACATCCAGCAGCGGCAAAGGTCACCAACGCGACCATCATGGCCGCCAACAGCGTTTTTTTATTCATAATAGGTTCCCTGCTTAAAGGTAAAGTGGATATGGTCACTAACCATCTAAGTATCGGTCGTTTTTTAATGCGAAAAGAGGATTGAATGTGGGCATAATTCCCAGCAGTAAAAATGAATGAAAAAAGATTTTGGA
>NZ_JBHWZP010000642.1:0-1312 GCF_042728395.1 Streptomyces sp. NPDC060205 | reverse complement strand
GTCGCGCAGTTCCCCGCGCCCCTGAAAGCGGGGCTGCGCCCCCGCATCCGAGGGCGGGGCGAAGCCCGCCCCGAGGGGCGCGGGGAACTGCGCGACCCGCCCTCACCGGACCCTCAGCCGAACCCCGCACGGGGGACCAGCCCCGATCGCGGCTGTTAGATTCCAGGCCAGACACGGTGTCGGCCGTGTCGGACGGGAGGCGGACCATGGCAGTCCACGGAGCGCGGAGCCGGAGCGGCGGGCGGCCGACCCTCGAAGAGGTCGCCGCGCGCGCCGGAGTGGGCCGCGGCACGGTCTCCCGCGTGATCAACGGCTCCCCGCGCGTCAGCGACGCCACCCGGGCGGCCGTCGAGGCGGCGGTCGCGGAACTGGGGTACGTGCCGAACACGGCGGCCCGGGCCCTCGCGGCCAACCGCACCGACGCGATCGCCCTGGTCGTCCCCGAGCCCGAGACCCGCTTCTTCGCCGAGCCGTACTTCTCCGACATGCTGCGGGGCGTGGGCGCGGCCCTCTCCGACACCGAGATGCAGCTGCTGCTGATCTTCGCGGGCAGCGACCGGGAGCGGGCCCGGCTGGCCCAGTACCTCGCGGCGCACCGCGTGGACGGTGTCCTGCTGGTCTCGGTCCACGCGGACGACCCGCTGCCCGACCTGCTGGCCCAGCTGGAGATCCCGGCCGTGATCAGCGGCCGCAGGTCGGCGGACGAACCGCTGCCGTCCGTGGACTCGGACAACTTCGGCGGCGGCCGGTTCGCCGTCGAGCACCTCCTGGCCCAGGGCCGGCGCACCATAGCCCACCTGGCCGGACGCCTCGACGTCTTCGGTGCCCAGCGCCGCGTCGACGGCTACCGCGCGGCGCTGCGCGACGCGGGCCACGAGGTCGACGAACGCCTCATCGTGCCGGGGGACTTCACCGAGGAGGGCGGCCGTCGCGCGATGACGGAACTGCTCGCCGTCTGCCCGACCCTGGACGCGGTCTTCGCCGGCTCGGACGTGATGGCGGCCGGCGCCCGGCAGGTCCTGCGCGAGAGGGGGCGCCGCATACCCGACGACGTGGCCCTCGTCGGCTACGACGACTCGGCGATCGCCCGCCACATGGACCCGCCGCTGACGAGTGTGCGCCAGCCGATCGAGGACATGGGCCGCGCGATGCTCGGCCTGCTGATGGACGAGATCGCGGACCGCCGCCCGGCGGTCTCCCGCGGCCTTGAGCGACGGCAGCTGGTGCTTCCCACGGAGCTGGTGGCACGGCACTCGTCGTGACCCCGCACGCGGGGAGGCGAACGCCAGAGGGCCGGACCGCTTCCGCGGTC
>NZ_JBHWZP010000641.1:0-1352 GCF_042728395.1 Streptomyces sp. NPDC060205 | reverse complement strand
GAAAATCAGCCCGTCCGGCGTTTGAGGACGGAGCGCGCAGCGCGACAGGGGGGCGAGGGGGCGCAGCCCCCATGTGTGGACGGGAACGGGAAGGGGCGGCGGGGGCGAGAACCCTGGCCAGCTGACGACCCGTCAGCTACCGTCACCCCCACCGAAGCCCCCGGCACGCACCCACGCACCCACCCGCCCGGCGAAGGGGACCCCCATGCCCGTAACGGTCGTACGTTTCAACCTCGTCGACCCCACCCCCACACCCCCCTCCCTCAGCGACCGCTACAAGGCCGCCCTGGAGATGGCCGCCTACGCCGACGACCGCGGCATGACCACCGTCCAGACCGAGGAACACCACGGCGCACCGAACAACTGGCTGCCCTCCCCGTTCACCTTCGCGGGCGCGGTCTTCGGCGCCACCCGCAAGATCGCGGTCACGGTCTCGGCGATCATCGGCCCGCTGCACGACCCGCTGCGCCTGGCCGAGGACATCGCCGTGCTCGACCTCCTCAGCGGCGGCCGTCTCGTCACGGTCGCGGGCATCGGCTACCGCCCCGAGGAGTACGCCCAGTTCGACGTGGACTACAAGCGCCGCGGCGCGCTGCAGGACGAGCTCCTGGAGACCCTGCTGAAGGCGTGGACCGGCGAGGACTTCGAGTACCGCGGCCGTACCGTACGGGTCACTCCGCGGCCCTTCTCCGACCCGCACCCCCTGCTGCTGGTGGGCGGCTCCTCGAAGGCCGCGGCCCGGCGCGCGGCGCGGCTCGGTCTGCCGTTCTTCCCCAGCGCGCATCTGCCGGACATCGAGGCCTACTACAAGGAGCGGCTCGTCGAGTACGGGACCGAGGGCTGGACCATGATGCCCGCGGCAGTGACCCCGCTGCTGCACCTCGCCGAGGACCCGGACCGCGCCTGGGCCGAGCACGGCGAGCACTTCCTGCACGAGGCCAGGACGTACGCCTCCTGGCAGTCCTCCGACATCCGCTCGGCGGTGAAATCGGGGGCCACGACGGTGGAGGAGCTGCGCGCCGAGGGCGTCTACCGGATCGTGACGCCGGAGGAGTGTCTGGCGCTGGGCCTGGACAGCTACGTACTGCATCCGCTGTCCGGCGGGATGTCGGTCGACGAGGGATGGCGCAGCATGCATCTGTTCTGCGAGAACGTGCTGCCCCGGCTCAAGGCCCTGTAGGACCGGGAACCGGGGCGGCACGCTCTCTCACGAGTACGGGGAGAAGGACAGCGGGGACTTGGCCCCTCTCCCCGGGTTCAGCGGGAAGTGACGGGTGTCAGCCCATCTCCTCCAGCGTCTTGCCCTTGGTCTCCTTGACGAACTTCAGGACGAAGGGGATGGAGAGCGCGGC
>NZ_JBHWZP010000640.1:0-1369 GCF_042728395.1 Streptomyces sp. NPDC060205 | reverse complement strand
AACGCCGAGGCCCCGGGGCCCGAACAGGCGCTGATCATCGTCTCCGGTGTGCTCGAAGCGCTCGCCTACTCCCACCAGCACGGCATCGTGCACCGGGACATCAAGCCCGCGAACGTGATCATCACCGACACCGGTGCGGTCAAGGTGATGGACTTCGGCATCGCCCGCGCCATGCAGTCCGGTGTGACCTCGATGACCCAGACCGGCATGGTCGTCGGCACTCCGCAGTACCTCTCCCCCGAGCAGGCCCTCGGCCGCGGTGTCGACGCCCGCTCCGACCTGTACTCGGTCGGCATCATGCTCTTCCAACTGGTCACCGGGCGGCTGCCGTTCGAGGCGGACTCGCCGCTGGCCATCGCGTACGCGCACGTCCAGGAGACGCCCGTCGCGGCCTCCTCCGTCAACCGCTCGCTGCCACCGGCCGTGGACGCGCTGATCGCCCGCGCGCTGAAGAAGAACCCGAACGAGCGTTTCGTCAGCGCGGAGTCGATGCGTGACGAGTGCCTGCGCGTGGCCCAGTCCGTGCAGGTGGTGCCCCCGAGCATCGTGCCGGGCGTGCAGACGTCCAGCGGAGCCGGTGTGGGCTCCGCGGTGTTCCCGCCGGTCGACCATTCGGCGCAGACACCGCAGGGCAACGTGCAGACGCCGTACCAGCCCGGTCCCTACGGGCCGTCGACGCCCGCGCCCACTCCGGCGCCGGGTCCCGCGCACGCGCCGACTCCGTCGTACGGCTATCCGCAGCAGGGCGGCTACCCGACCCCGCACCAGACCGCCGCGTACAGCCCGCAGCAGGGCCTGACGACCCCGCCGCCGTACACGATCTCCCCGCAGTCGGCGGGCGCCGGCGGTGGCCGCAAGAGCAACATGCCGGTGATCGTGGGCTCGATCGTCGTCGCGCTGCTCGCCATCGGCGGGCTGATCACCGCGCTGTCGCTGGGCGGTGACGACGACGACAAGAAGGCGGACGCCGCCAACAGCGCCCGCGCGTCGGCCTCCGAGGAGGCGGCCGGGGAGAACCACAAGGGTCCGGACACCACGAAGAAGATCGACACGACCGAGTGCACGGAGCCCGACGAGTCGTACAACGACGCCGACAAGATCAAGGTCCCGAACTTCAAGTTCAAGAACATCGATTCCGTGAAGGCGTGCTTCCAGGCGGCGGGCTGGCAGTACGAGGCCAAGACGGTGGACGAGAACGCGTACGGCGAGGGCACGGTCATGACCCAGATCCCCGAGGCGGAGACGGACGTCGACCCCAAGAGCATGCCGAAGATCCAGCTCTACGTGTCGACGGGCGACCCCGCCTGATCCGTCGCGAAACAGCGCACGACAGCACGCGAGGGGCCCGCCATCTCCGCCGGGCCCCTCT
>NZ_JBHWZP010000639.1:0-1374 GCF_042728395.1 Streptomyces sp. NPDC060205 | reverse complement strand
GCGATGCCGAAGTCCATCACCTTGACCACGCCGCGCTTCGTCATCATGACGTTGCCCGGCTTGATGTCGCGGTGGACCAGCCCCATCTCGTGGCTGATCTCCAGGGCGGCCAGCACGTCCGCGGTGATCTTCAGGGCCTTGTCGACGGGCATGGCGCCGTACTGCGCGACGTCCTGGTCGAGGACCGAGCCGAGCGGACGCCCCTCCACGTACTCCATGACGATGTACGGGGTCGGCGACCCGGAGCCGCCTTCGAGCTGGGTGTCCTCGCCGGTGTCGAAGACCGAGACGATGTTCGTGTGCGTGAGCTTGGCCACCGACTGGGCCTCGCGGCGGAACCGCTCGCGGAAGGCCTGCTCGCGGCCGAGGTCGGTGTGCAGTGTCTTGATCGCGACCTGTCGGTCGAGCACCGAGTCGTAGGCGAGGTGCACCGACGCCATGCCGCCCTCGCCGAGCAGGTCGCGCAGCTGATAGCGCCCGCCGGCGACCGATCGCCCCACGTACCGCCCGTGTGCGCCGTCCTGGCTCATCTTTCTGCGTCCCCCATCGGCAGTGCGCCGTCACGCGGGCGAAAGTCGTCTGGTGTGGCTCCCGCGGCCGGTGATCTCTGGTGTTATTCCGGCCAAGTCTGCCGGAGGGCACTGACACGTCAAGCTCGGTGCCCGTTCCGTGACCGTACGCGTAGGAAGCGTCGCGGAAGCGTTACAGGTGCTGTACGGCCGGTACACAGAATGTGCACCCGCGGATCCGCCGCGGGTTCCGCGAGCGGGTCCATCACGGACCGGCGGTTCGCGTGGAGGCTGTAGCGTGGCCCGACGGAGACCGTAACAACCACCGCGCGTACTACGTCGACCGGTGCGGACAGAAACGACGGCGAGGACCGATGGCACAGCAGCAGCGCGCTCAGGGCCCGTCCGACCCCGAGGCGACTGGCGGCGGTATGTCAGATGCGCCGGAGTTGTGGGGTAACAACGGACTGGTCGGGGACGGCCGGTATCGGCTCACCCACAGACTCGGCCGGGGCGGTATGGCCGAGGTGTTCGCGGCCGAGGACGTCCGGCTGGGGCGGACCGTGGCGGTCAAGCTGCTCCGTTCCGACCTGGCCGAGGACCCGACCTCGAAGGCCCGCTTCACGCGCGAGGCCCAGTCGGTCGCCGGCCTCAACCACCATGCGGTGGTGGCGGTTTACGACTCGGGCGAGGACGTCCTCCCCCACCAGGTCGTCCCGTACATCGTGATGGAGCTCGTCGAGGGCCGCACGATCCGCGACCTCCTGATCAACGCCGAGGCCCCGGGGCCCGAACAGGCGCTGATCATCGTCTCCGGTGTGCTCGAAGCGCTCGCCTACTCCCACCAGCACGGCATCGTGCACCG
>NZ_JBHWZP010000638.1:0-1405 GCF_042728395.1 Streptomyces sp. NPDC060205 | reverse complement strand
CCTAGTAGTGCTTCGTTAGGTCTGTTCGTTGCGGCTGATCAGGAACATGTTGGATGGGTGGACGCACTTGAAGTAGGCCGTCTGCGGGCGGCGTTGGAATTGTTCGTGGCGGATGTGTTCGCCTCGGTGCCGCGCAGGGATCAGCGGGCGAAGGGCGAGTGTTATCTGCGCGGGTTGATGCTGGACGGCCGGCGTAAGTCGATCCAGCCGATGGCCGAGCGTCTGCCGGACGGGAACATGCAGGCCCTGCAGCAGTTCGTCAGTCAGTCGCCATGGGAGTGGACGCCGGTGCGCCGGCGGATCGCTCAGCGTCTGTGCGAGGTGATTCGGCCCGAGGTGTGGGTGGTCGACGACGTGTCGTTTCCCAAGTGCGGCAAGGCATCGGTGGGGGTGGCCCGACAGTACTGCGGAGCGGTGGGCAAGCGGGCCAATTGCCAGGTTGCGGTCAGCGTGCACGCCGCCACGGACGTCGCGTCCTGCCCGCTGGAGTGGGAGCTTTTCCTGCCCGAACAGTGGGCGGATGACGCCCCTAGGCGGCGGGCTGCCGGAGTTCCCGATCACGTCGGGCATGCGTCGAAGTCCCGCTTGGCCTTGGGCCTGTTGGACCGGCTGGCCGGCTGGCTGCCGTCGGTGCCGGTGATCGTGGCAGATGCCGGCTACGGCCGCAGTGTCTCCTTCCGTCTGGCGCTGGAGGATCGCCGCTGGTCCTATGTGGTGGCCGTTGACCCCAAAGAGACCGTTCAGTTGGAGGCGGCCGAGCCGTATCGGGTGCCCTACGGCGGGCTGGGGCCGCCCACCCGATCCTGCTACCGCGAACCTGCCCGGGCTCTGAGGGACCTGGTCGATGCCGCCACAGCATTCGAGCAGGTGACCTGGCGCAACGGCAGCAAGGGCGGCATGACCTCGCGGTTCGCCGTGCTCCGGGTGCGTCCGGCAGGCAAGGTTGCCCGCCACACTGCGCAGGAACAGGCCGGCGGGCGCGATCGATGGGACGGTGTGCTGCCGCTGCGGACCCTGCTGGTCGAACAACCCCACGAGGCCGGTGAGCCGACCGGCTTCTGGATGAGCAACCTGCCCGCCTCCACCCCGGTCACCGATCTGGTGCGGTGGGCGAAGATGCGCTGGCGCATTGAGCACGACTACCGCGAACTCAAGCACGGCCTGGGCCTGGACCACTTCGAAGGCCGCACCTGGCGCGGCTGGCACCACCACGTCACCCTCGTCACTGCCGCCCAGGCTTTCCTCACCCTCCGGCGCCTGGACCCAAAAGCCCTGGCCGGAATCTGACCCTCTACCAGGTCCTCGACACCCTGCAAGACCTCCTGCGGTGCTGGACCGGCACCTGCACCACCTGCGGCCAGCTACTCAAAGCCAACAGACGCAGAACTTAACGAAGCACTACTAG
>NZ_JBHWZP010000637.1:0-1423 GCF_042728395.1 Streptomyces sp. NPDC060205 | reverse complement strand
CCCTCACCCGCCACCGCCGCCGGCAACCGCAGGTGCACCTCCTCCAAACCCTCCTCACCCGTCACCCGCTCCACACCCAGCGACGTCACCTCACCAAACCCCGCCAACCGCCCCGCCCAGTACTCCCGCGCAGCCCCCTCGTCCTGACCCGCCACCCACACCGCGAACTCACGAAACGCCGCCCGCACACCCAGCTCAGGCAACCGCCCCACACGCAACGCGTGATACGCCTCCAACACCTCACCCAGGACGATCGGCACACTCCACCCGTCCAACAACAGATGGTGATAACTCCACACCAACTGATGCCGACCCCCACCCAGACGCACCAACACCAGACGAACCAACGTCGACGCGGTGAAGTCCGCACCACGCGCCCAGTCCTCCGCGAGGAACTGCTCGTAAGCCTCCTGCCGCCGCTCCTCGTCGAGGTGCGCGAAGTCCACCACGCGCAGAGGCAGCGGGACGGACCGCGACACCACGGCGAGCGGTTCGGCCACTCCCTCCCACACCACGGCGGTGCGCAGCACCTCGTGCCGGGAGATCGCCAGTTCCCACGCCCGCTTCAGGGCGTCGAGGTCCAGATCACCTTCCAGGAGCAGGCCGTTCTGGACCCAGTACATGCCGGAGTCCTCGGACAGCTGTCCGTGGAAGAGCATGCCCTTCTGCAGGGCCGTGAGCGGGTAGATGTCCTCGATCTCGGTGGGGACGCGGGCCGCGACACGGTCGAGCGCGGCCTGGTCGATCCGCGCGAGCGGGAAGTCGGACGGCGTATGACCGCCCGTCCCCGGCCGGCAGCAGTACTCGATCAGCTCGGCCAGCACCTCGACGTACCGCTCCGCGAGCCCGGTGACCGTGGCCTCATCGTGCACCTCGGCGCCGTACGTCCACACCATCTCCAGACGACCGTCGGCCACCTGACTGTTGACCTCGATCAGGTGGGGACGCTCACCTTCGGCCGACTGCTCCGCGCCGAGCGGATCGCCGGACGGCCTGAAGCGGACGCGGCTGCTGTCCTTGGCGGCAGCGTCGCCTGCCGTGTCCGGTCGGCGGCTGGACTGTCCGAGGTAGTTGAAGCCGACCTCTGCCTGACCCCGCGGGACCCAGTCGGTCAGGTGACGCAGGAGCCCGTAGCCCAGACCCTTGCGCGGGATACCCCGCAGATACTCCTTCGTACGACGCAAAAGCGCACCCAAATCGCCATCGACCAGGGCGGTGAGCTCCACCGGATGGACGCTGGTGAACCAGCCCACCGTCCGGGACACATCCACGTCCCCACCGACGTCCTCACGGCCATGGCCTTCCACGTCCACCACCACAGACCGCGACCCGGTCCACTCGGTGAACACCACACCCAGCACACTCAGCAGCACATCATCGATCTGCGTCCGAAACGCCGCCGGCACCTCACGCAGCAACCGCT
>NZ_JBHWZP010000636.1:0-1457 GCF_042728395.1 Streptomyces sp. NPDC060205 | reverse complement strand
CGGTGGCCCGAGGAGTTACACGTGACCAGCACAGCGCAGCCACCCCAGTCCGGCGCCCGACCGGTTCCTCCGGAGCATCTCGGGCATGTCATCTTCATCGCGGCCGCGGCCGCGATGGGGGGTTTCCTCTTCGGCTACGACAGTGCCGTGATCAACGGTGCGGTCGAGGCCATCCGTGACCGGTACGAGGTCGGTTCGGCGGCGCTGGCGCAGGTCATCGCCATCGCCCTGATCGGCTGTGCGATCGGTGCGGCGACCGCGGGCCGGATCGCGGACCGTATCGGCCGGATCCGCTGCATGCAGATCTCGGCGGTGCTGTTCACCGTCAGTGCCGTCGGCTCCGCGCTGCCGTTCGCCCTGTACGACCTGGCGTTCTGGCGGATCGTCGGCGGTTTCGCGATCGGGATGGCCTCGGTCATCGGCCCGGCCTACATCGCCGAGGTGTCCCCGGCCGCCTACCGCGGACGGCTGGGCTCGTTCCAGCAGGCCGCGATCGTCATCGGCATCGCGATCTCGCAGCTGGTCAACTGGGGCATCCTGAACGCCGCGGACGGCGACCAGCGCGGCACGGTCATGGGCCTGGAGGCCTGGCAGGTCATGCTCGGGGTGATGGTGATCCCGGCCGTCATCTACGGGCTGCTGTCCTTCGCGATCCCCGAGTCCCCGCGTTTTCTGATCTCCGCGGGCCGCGACAAGCGGGCGCGTGAGGTGCTGCGGGAGGTCGAGGGCGACATCGACCTGGACGCCCGCGTCGCCGAGATCGAGCACGCGATGAAGAGCGAGCACAAGTCGTCCTTCAAGGACCTGCTGGGCGGCACGTTCTTCTTCAAGCCGATCGTGTGGATCGGTATCGGGCTGTCGGTGTTCCAGCAGTTCGTCGGCATCAACGTGGCGTTCTACTACTCCTCCACGCTGTGGCAGTCGGTGGGCGTCGACCCGACGGACTCGTTCCTCTACTCGTTCACCACGTCGATCATCAACATCGTCGGCACCGTGATCGCCATGATCTTCGTCGACCGGATCGGCCGCCGCCCCCTCGCCCTCATCGGCTCCGTGGGCATGGTCATCGGACTGGGCCTGGAGGCCTGGGCCTTCTCCTACGACCTCGTCGACGGCAAGCTGCCCGCCACCCAGGGCTGGGTCGCGCTGATCGCCGCCCACGTCTTCGTCCTCTTCTTCGCCCTCTCCTGGGGCGTCGTGGTGTGGGTCTTCCTGGGCGAGATGTTCCCCAACAAGCTCCGCGCCGCGGCCCTGGGCGTCGCCGCCGCCGCGCAGTGGATCGCCAACTGGGCCATCACCGCGAGCTTCCCGTCACTGGCCGACTGGAACCTCTCCGCGACCTACGTGATCTACACCGTCTTCGCCGCGCTCTCCATCCCCTTCGTCCTGAAGTTCGTCAAGGAGACCAAGGGCAAGACGCTGGAGGAGATGGGCTGACACCCGTCACTTCCCGCTGA
>NZ_JBHWZP010000635.1:0-1483 GCF_042728395.1 Streptomyces sp. NPDC060205 | reverse complement strand
GTCGTGGAAGACGGCACCGCCGGTGACCTCGGCCAGCCGCTGCTGGGGCATGGCCAGCCAGTCGGCGGCCGTCGGCTCCTCGGCGGTGGCGCCCGGGCCGGTGGGGCGCGTGGTCCGCTTTCGGGGGGTCTGCGTAGGGTGGGGGTCACCCGAACAGCCCGATCTACGGAAGGGACGCAGGACCATGGCGATCGAGGTCGGCGACAAGGCTCCGGACTTCGAGCTGAAGGACAATCACGGCGCCACCGTGAAGCTCTCCGACTTCCGGGGCGCGAAGAACGTGGTGCTGCTCTTCTACCCCTTCGCCTTCACCGGCGTGTGCACCGGCGAACTGTGCGAGCTGCGCGACAACCTCCCGCGGTTCGCCGACCGCGACACCCAGCTCCTCGCCGTCTCGAACGACTCCATCCACACCCTGCGCGTCTTCGCCGAGCAGGAGGGCCTGGACTACCCGCTGCTGTCGGACTTCTGGCCGCACGGCGAGGTCTCGCGCGCGTACGGGGTCTTCGCCGAGGACAAGGGCTGCGCCGTGCGCGGCACCTTCGTCATCGACAAGGAGGGCGTCGTGCGCTGGACGGTCGTCAACGCCCTGCCGGACGCACGGGACCTGGACGAGTACGTCAAGGCGCTCGACGCCCTGTAGAGCCTGGATGCCGACACTTCGGGATTCTTCGTGCCCCAGGCACTGCGGTGACGGGGAACCTCTCACTAGGATCGGCACGTTGATCCGATACCAACGCACTACGGGGCTTCCCGCCCCCGGACACCAATGGGAGGACTCGTGGGAGTCAGCCTCAGCAAGGGCGGCAACGTATCGCTGTCGAAGGAGGCCCCGGGCCTGACCGCGGTCATCATCGGTCTGGGGTGGGACATCCGCACCACCACCGGTACCGACTTCGACCTCGACGCGAGCGCGATCCTGACGAACGCGGAGGGCAAGGTCAGCAGTGACGCCAACTTCGTGTTCTTCAACAACCTGAAGAGCCCCGACGGCTCCGTAGAGCACACCGGTGACAACACCACCGGTGAGGGCGAGGGCGACGACGAGCAGATCAAGGTCAATCTCGCCGGCGTCCCCGCCGACATCGAGAAGATCGTCTTCCCGGTCTCGATCTACGACGCCGAGAACCGCCAGCAGTCGTTCGGCCAGGTGCGCAACGCGTTCATCCGCGTCGTGAACCAGGCGGGCGAGGCGGAGATCGCCCGGTACGACCTCTCCGAGGACGCCTCGACGGAGACCGCGATGGTCTTCGGCGAGCTGTACCGCCACGGCGCGGAGTGGAAGTTCCGCGCCATCGGCCAGGGGTACGCCTCGGGCCTGCGCGGCATCGCGCAGGACTTCGGCGTCAACGTCTGAGCCCGTTCAGCGGCCCTCGGGCCCCGGCGCACCGCTCCCCCGGTTCACTCCGAGCGCCCGGCCGGACGGGTGAATGGACGGGGGTGGATGGATACACCCTTGGGTGGGGGAATCGAGGGGGGACAG
>NZ_JBHWZP010000634.1:0-1526 GCF_042728395.1 Streptomyces sp. NPDC060205 | reverse complement strand
GGCGGCGCTGTAGGCGGCGGAAGCAGCAGCGGCCACAGCTCGATCGGCGTAGAACTGCAACTGCGCGAGCTTGGCGAAAGCGTCGGACTGCCAGCCTTCTTCCAGCTCAGGCTCATCTGCGAAGCCGTAGCAATGGTCGTATGCGGTCCTGGCCAGAGCTTTCACCGCTTCATAGAACTCCACGTACGCCTGTCTGCGGTGCTCGAACGTGCGGGCCTCGTCCTCGCGTGCCCAGCTTTCACGCTCGCGTTGTCGCTCACGCTCCCATGCGACTGTTTCGCGACGGTCTGACCAGCGTTGAGTGATCAAAGCGCCAACGGTTCCTGCGACCAGCGTCGCGACGACGCCGACACCAGCGACTACTAGCGGTACCCATAGGGGAGTTGAAGTCACTACTCAATGATCGCAGTGGTGACCTGGCCGAGTGCGCCATTCTCCGGCGGTGACAGATCGCTCGATGCCTCAACCCACCGCTACCCCTGCTCCCATCCCGTCCGCCGTCGACCCACACTCTGTGGAGCGGGCGTGGTTCATGGCGTCCAGGTGGAGCGCGCCACTGTACGAACGACCTGGACGCCATGGGCCGCGTCTGCTCGGCTCTGCCTGGGTCGATGGTGGACGGGATGGGAGCACCCCACGCTCGCCCCTACGGACCTGCGGTCGGCAACGGCGCCCCCTCCATCCCGGTGCCGGCCGATCCCCCGCCGGAGGCATCGTTTGGACCTCGGCGTCATCCACAGATGTCAGCTCGACACGGCGACGGTCCTCGACCTGGACCGGGGTCCGTGGTTCGTGGCGCCCTTGGAGATTAGGTCGACGGGGGCTGGTGGAAGAAGCCACCATGGGGCTGGTTGTAGGTGCCCCCTCTGTGCTGGACTGACCGCATGGGTGGCGCTCTGACAAGCCTCGTGGCTGTTGCAGGGACTTTGCTTGGATCGTTCATCACCTTCCTCTTCCAGCGAAGGACGGCGGACCGCACCGAAGCCTTCACCTGGCGACGACTAACCCGAGAAGAACGCCTGACCGCATACGCCGGCTTCGCGGAAGCGGTCGTGGCTTACCGCAGGTCACAGTACGACCCGTTCCATCGAAGGATGGAAGGCGGAGCCAGCCCGGCCCTTGCCGATGCACAGACAGAGGCGTACCGCTGCCGCATGGTCGCGCAGCAGGCTCTGTTTCGCGTCCAGCTCGTCACTGACGACTCGCGTCTTGTTCAACTCGCGGAAGAAGCGCTTGAAGCCACCAGGTTGATGGCTGACGTGACCGATAGGCCCAGCCTGGATAGCTGCGTCGTGCAAGCCAAGCAGGCGCTTAGTGACTTCGTTGTCAGTGCAGGCCAGTACATTCGCGCCGCCTGAGCGTAGGGCGCCATCAGGCTTTCGAGGCCAGCACGTGGCCCAGCCACCCACGATCCCCCCGACCGCGGCCCGCATGATCCAACGAAGCCCAAGCCGTCGCGCACCTGCTTGTGGAGCACAAAGCGTCTGTTGGGTCCGTGGCCGCACCTGGCGTGCGGGCCTGTGGGC
>NZ_JBHWZP010000633.1:0-1529 GCF_042728395.1 Streptomyces sp. NPDC060205 | reverse complement strand
GCCCCACGGAAGAGAAGGCCGAAGCGCTCGGGCAGGCTCAGTCGCTGTGCGCGGCCGGCTCGGGACGGGCGTCGAGCGCATCGAGCACCGCGTCGCCGTTCGCCCTCGCCCACTCGGTCAGCGTGTGGATCGGTTCGATCAGGGTCTCCCCGAGAGGGGTGAGCTCGTACTCGACACGGGGCGGGACCTCGGCGTAGGCGTGGCGGCGGATGAGTCCGTGCACCTCCAGGTGTCGGAGCGTCTGGGTGAGCATCTTGCGGGAGATGCCGCCGATCAGCCTGACCAACTCGCCATGGCGCACCGGACCCTTGCTGAGGCCGGCAAGCACGACCACCGTCCACTTGTCGGCGATCACCTCGACCGCCAGACGCGCCGGGCAGTCGGCGAGAAAGAGATCACAGGGACCGAAACCGCTCATGGCGTCCAAGGTACCCGCGCCACAGGTACCTGCCGGTTCCTGTCGGAGTCCTAGCTTGGGTTCTCTCCCCGTCAAGAAATCAGGAGAGTCATGCGAGTCATCACCCAGCAGACGCTCGGCGGTCCCGAAGTGCTCACCGTCGTGGACGCGCCCGAGCCCCGAGCCCTGCCGGCCGAGGTTCTCGTCCGCGTGCGGGCGATCGGGCTGAACCCGCTGGAGGCGCGGCTGCGCGTCGGCGAGTTCCCCCTGCTCGGCCGGCCGCCGTTCGTCCTCGGCTGGGACATCAGTGGCGTGGTCGAGGAGGCACCGCAGACGTGGCGCTTCCGGCCCGGCGACGAGGTGTTCGGGATGCCGAAGTTCCCGCGGGCTGCGGACGCGTACGCCGAGTTCGTGTCGGCTCCGGCGTTGCACCTGGTTCGCAAGCCGGCGTCGCTCTCCCACGTCGAGGCGGCGGCGCTGCCGGTCGTCGGGCTGACGGCGTGGCAGGGCCTGGTCGATCTCGGCGGGGTGAGTGAGGGCGACCGCGTGCTGGTGCACGGCGGTGGTGGCGGGGTCGGCCACGTCGCGATCCAGCTCGCGAAGGCGCTCGGCGCGTACGTGATCGCGACCGCCGGCGGCAGCAAGCGGACGTTCGTCGAGGGGTTGGGCGCCGACGAGGTGATCGACTACACGCAGGTCGACTTCACCGAGGCGGCCCGCGACATCGACGTCGTGCTCGACACGATCGGCGGCGACACCGTCGAGCGGTCGCTCGGCGTACTGCGCCCCGGCGGTCACCTGGTGACTGCGGTCGCCGAGGAGGATGCGGAGCTCGCCGCCGAGTACGAGGCGGCGGGCATGCGTTTCAGCGGGATCGCGGTCGACCCCGATCCGGTGGCCCTGCGAGGTCTCGTCCAGCTCGTCGAAGAGGGCCGGCTCCGGGTCCACGTGCAGGAGACGTTCCCGTTCGAGCGGGTCGCCGACGCGCACCGGCTGCTCGACGCCGGTCACCTCCAGGGCAAGCTCGTGCTCACTCTCTGATGCCGTGGTGGGGACACGATCTTCCGGTGCGATCCGGCACCGTCGCCGAGCATGTCGCGACGGACGCATGGGACAAGCGCGGCAAGAAGGG
>NZ_JBHWZP010000632.1:0-1537 GCF_042728395.1 Streptomyces sp. NPDC060205 | reverse complement strand
GCCCGAGTCAGTGACGGGAACGGGTAGGGGCGGCGGGGGCGAGGAAAAGCCCTAACGGGCAAGGTGCCGCACCCGGTCCCAGACCCGCGCGTCCACTTCCCCGACCCGCCGCCGGAACTCCCGCACCGGCACCCCCCGCAACTCACCCGTCTCAAGAAAACTCGCGCGCCCCCGCGCATCCCCCACCGACCCCGCGGGCAGCGCGATGACCCCGCCCCGCCCGTCGTCGTGGAACTTCGTCGTGATCTTCGCGACCACGGCCCTGCGCCCTCGTACCGACAGGACCAGGCAGGGCCGGTCCTTCGCCCCGGGCTCGTCCTCGAACGGCACGTTCGCCCACCAGATCTCGGCGGGCCGGGGCCGCGACGGCCGCCGGACCTCGTCGACGCGCCCGGGCGGTCGCCGCGTGGGACGCCGCGCGGGACGCCGCCGAGCGGACGGCTTGCGACCCCGCCCCCACCCGTCCACGAACGTCGCCACGGCCGCCAGCAGCACCACGGCCGCGAGCGCGAGCCACCACGACATGTTCATGTGTACGACGGTACCCGGCAGGCCCGGGCCCACGCCCGCGCGCCCCCGAACCGGTGACACCGCAGGTGAGTTCCCCCACAACAGCCCTCGACGGAGGAGCGACCCGCCCTTTCGCGCCTTACGCTCGACGGACCGCACGACCCCCGTCACGACCCCCGTCTTCACTCCCCGCCCGCGGAGGTTTCTGCTCTATGAAGCTCACCGTCGTCGGCTGCTCGGGGTCGTTCCCGTCCGCGGAATCGGCCTGTTCGAGCTACCTCGTCGAGGCCGACGGCTTCCGGCTGCTTCTCGACATGGGCAACGGTGCCCTTGGCGAGCTGCAGCGCCACTGCGGTCTCTACGACCTTGATGCGATCTTCCTCAGCCATCTGCACGCCGACCACTGCATCGACATGTGCGCGTACTTCGTCGCGCGCTACTACCGCCATGACGGCGGCCGCTGCGATCCGATCCCGGTCTACGGACCCGAGGGCACGGAGCAGCGCCTGACCACCGCGTACGCGGACACCCCCTCCGCCTCCTCCATGAGCGAGGTCTTCGACTTCCACACCGTCAAACCGGGCTCCTTCGAGATCGGCCCGTTCTCGGTGCACACCGAGAAGGTCAGCCATCCCGTGGAGGCGTACGGCATCCGCGTGGAGCACGGCGGGCGGTCACTGACCTACTCCGGGGACACGGGCGTGTGCGACACGCTCGACGAACTGGCCCGGGACACGGACCTGTTCCTCTGCGAGGCCGCGTTCACCCACGGCAAGGAGAACATCCCGGACCTGCACCTCAACGGCCGCGAGGCCGGCGAGACCGCGACCCGCGCCGGCGCGCGCCGCCTGGTCCTGACCCACATCCCCCCGTGGACGGACCCCCAGGCGAACCTGGACCACGCCCGCGAGGTCTTCACCGGCCCGGTGGAACTGGCGACGCCGCGCGCCACGTACGACATCTGAGGAGGGCGTACGGCGTCCGAGGACGGCGTACGCAGCACAGGGCCCCCGGAGCAGATCCGCTC
>NZ_JBHWZP010000631.1:0-1544 GCF_042728395.1 Streptomyces sp. NPDC060205 | reverse complement strand
CCCCTACCCTTCCCGTCACTGCATGGGGGCTGCGCCCCCTCGCCCCCTGATCGCGCTTCGCGCTCGTCCTCAAACGCCGGACGGGCTAGTAGTTAGCCTCTCCGGCGTTTGAGGAGCGGGGGTTCGGGGGCAGCGCCCCCGAGACAGGGACGGGAACGGGTAAGGGCGGCGGGGGCGAGGGAAGGCCTGCTACCTTGACCCCCGTGTTCCTCCTCGTGGCATAGGGCCCGCCCATGACCCGCGCCGGCAGCGCCCTCGCGCAGCCCCCGCGGCCCCAGGCGACCCCGAAGCCCGGACGCCCGCACAGGGCGCCCCCTCCTTGAGGAACCCCGCATGAACGCGCCCACGACGCGGCCCACCTACGCCGCGGTGCTCCGCACACCCCACACCCCCCGCACCTTCACCGCCGCCCTGGTCGCCAGACTCTCCTACGGCATGGTCGCCCTCGCCGTGATGCTGGCGGTGAGCGCCGCCACCGGCTCGTACGCCGCCGCCGGCGCCGTCGTGGCGCTCTTCGGCGCCGCGAGCGTGTTCCTGTCGCCCGCGCGGGCGTCCCTCGTCGACCGGTACGGCCCGCGCCGCGCCCTGGTGCCGATGGCCTCGCTGTACGCCGCCCTGCTGGGCACCCTGGCAGCGGTGAGCTGGCGCCCGGGCGCCCCGGTCCCGCTCCTGGCCGCGGTGGCCGTCGCCGCGGGCGCGTGCACCCCGCCGCTCGGTCCCACCATGCGCGCCGTATGGGGCGAACTCGTCACGGACCGGCGGCTGCTGCAGCGCGCCTACAGCCTGGACGGGGTCGCCGAGGAACTGCTGTTCGTCTCGGGCCCGCTGCTCGTGGGACTGGTGGTGGGCTTCGCGCCCCCGGCCGCCGCGGTCGCCCTGAGCGCGCTGCTGGTGGGCCTCGGCACCGCGGCCTTCGTCACGTCCCCCGTGGTCAAGGGCGTCACCGTGCACGCCGCCCCCGCCGGGAAGCGGACCCGCCTCGGGCGCGGGCTCGTACAGCCGGTCGTCGCCGCCGCGGGCGTCGGGCTCGCGCTCGGCGCCGTCGACCTGCTGGTGCTGGCCTTCGCCGAGCAGGGGCAGCACGGCGAGCACACCGTCGCCTGGGTGCTGGCCGCGCTGTCCGCGGGCAGCGCGGTCGGCGGGCTCCTGAACGGTGCCGTCGACTGGCGGGTGCCGGCCCGGCTGCGGCTTCCGCTGCTGGCGGTCGGGCTCGCCCTCGCGCTGGGCGCGGCGGGGCTCGCGCCGGGGCTCGTGACGCTCTCCGCGGCCGTGGCGGTGGCGGGCCTGTTCGTCGCGCCGGCCCTCACCACGGCGTACCTTCTCGCCGACGAGAGTGCCCCGCCCGGCGCCCGGGTCCGGGCCGGGACGTGGGTGAACACCGCCGTGAACGCGGGCTCCTCGGCCGGAGCCGCGGCCGTCGGCCTGCTGGTCGGCCGGCTGCCCCTGGCGGTGTGCTTCGCGGTCTCGGGCGCGATGGCCCTGGTCGCCGCGCTCGCCCCGTGGCGCGGCGGACACGGCGAGGCGGCCTCCCCGGTCGCACAGGC
>NZ_JBHWZP010000630.1:0-1551 GCF_042728395.1 Streptomyces sp. NPDC060205 | reverse complement strand
CGTCCCGGCCTGTTCCCGCGTCGCACCGGAAGGCCCCAGGACCCTGTGGTCCTGGGGTCTTTCAGCGTTAATTTCGCGTTATGGCGGACCCCACAAAACTGGCGGGTTCCTTATCCCGCCTTCACCGTGCTACAACAGGTCTACACCACTGAGTGGTGTAGACCACGCGGTTGCTGTCCAACCCTCGTGCATTCCTCTTTCTCTCCCTTTCCGTCCCCGGCAGCACGCAGCACATGGAGGAACAATGACCACCGCCACAGCCCCGGCGGCCCCCACGAAGAAGTGGGGCTCCGGCCTGCTCCAGGGCCTGCAGAAGGTCGGCCGAAGCCTGCAGCTCCCCATCGCCGTGCTGCCGGCCGCCGGCATCCTGCTCCGGCTCGGCCAGCCGGACGTGTTCGGCGCCGACGGGCTCGGCTGGGACAAGGTCGCCTCCGTGTTCGCCACGGCCGGTGACGCGGTCTTCGCCAACCTGCCGTTGCTGTTCTGCGTCGGCATCGCCATCGGCTTCGCGAAGAAGTCCGACGGCTCCACCGCCCTCGCGGCGCTGGTCGGCTTCCTGGTCTACAAGAACGTGCTGACCGCGTTCCCGATCACCGAGGCCAAGGTCCAGGACGGCGCGGACGTCGCCGCGACCTACAACGACCCCAAGGTCCTCGGCGGCATCGTGATGGGCCTGATAGCCGCCGTCACCTGGCAGCGGTTCCACCGCACCAAGCTGCCCGACTGGCTCGGCTTCTTCAACGGCCGCCGCCTCGTCCCGATCCTGATGGCCTTCATCGGCACCGCGGTCGGCGTCTTCTTCGGTCTGGTCTGGGAGCCCATCGGCGACGTCATCACCAACTTCGGCGAGTGGATGACCGGCCTCGGCGCGGTCGGCGCGGGCATCTTCGGCGCGATCAACCGCGCGCTGCTGCCGGTCGGCATGCACCAGTTCGTCAACACCGTCGCCTGGCAGGAGATCGGCTCCTACAAGGACTCCGCCGGCGCCGTCTGGCACGGTGACCTGCCGCGCTTCTTCCACGGCGACCCGACGGCCGGTCAGTTCATGACGGGCTTCTTCCCCATCATGATGTTCGCGCTCCCGGCCGCGGCCCTCGCGATCACGCACTGCGCCCGCCCCGAGCGCCGCAAGGCCGTCGGCGGCATGATGGTCTCTCTCGCGCTGACCTCGTTCGTCACCGGCATCACCGAGCCGATCGAGTTCGCGTTCATGTTCATCGCGCCGGTCCTGTACGTGATCCACGCGATCCTGACCGCCCTGTCGATGGCGATCACCTGGGCGCTGGGCGTGCACCACGGCTTCAGTTTCTCCGCGGGCGCCATCGACTACTTCCTGAACTGGAACCTCGCCACCAAGCCATGGCTGATCATCCCGATCGGCCTGGTCTTCGCGGCGGTCTACTACGTGACCTTCCGCTTCGCGATCATCAAGTTCAACCTCGCCACCCCGGGCCGCGAGCCCGACGAGGAGGTCGAGGACCTCACCAAGGCGTGAGCCCTCGCACGGCGTGACACGGCACAGGGCCCCCGGAGCGGATCTGCTCCGGGGGC
>NZ_JBHWZP010000629.1:0-1555 GCF_042728395.1 Streptomyces sp. NPDC060205 | reverse complement strand
TCCCGGCACCCTCCGCGGAACTCTCCGGCTCCGCAGAACCGTCACTCCCCTGGGAACTCCCGGCAGCCGACTCCGCAATCTCCTCCGCGTCCGCGGAACCCGCAGAGCCTGCCGCGTCCGCGGAACCCGCGGACGCGGAGCGCGCCGCCTCCGTGGCGCGCTTCGTCGAGAAGACCGCCGTCGCCGTGTCGACCCGGGCAGCCGCCGTCACGGTCTCCCGCGCGACCGCCAGCCGCGGGTCCGGAACCGGAACCTTGCTCCCCGACGTCGGTTCTGCCGACGACTCGTGCTGCTTCGACCTGTCGGGGGACTCGCCCGCCACCGATGCCTCCTCCGTGCGCCACACACCGTGCGCCCAACCGAACCATGAACCCGTTAAACAGTGCACACGCGGCCCGGACACCCGTGTCCGAACCATCTACCAGTGTCCTGTGTGAGGGATTGACCCCTGCGGTAGACGAGAACGACATATCTACTGGTTCCACTACGAACCGGTCACGTGCTCTCGACAGACCAATGTGAGAGGGGTCACCCTGTCATTCATCCACGCGGGGAGGCATGGATGGGCAGGAGCCGCAGAACACTTCCGGAGGAGCTTCTGCTGCTGGCGTTGGACCCGACCACGGGTACCACCGCACAGCCGCAGTCGCTCGACCTCGGTCTGGCCGGAGCACAGCTAGTGGAGCTGGCGCTGGCCGGACGGATAGCCCCAGACGGGGATCGTATCGCCGTGGTGGCACCACGGCCGACCGGAGATCCGACCTTGGACTGTGCGCTGGAACTACTCCGCAGGCGGGGTGCTCCAGTACGCGCTGTGAACTGGATCGGCGGGCCCCGACTGGGGTTGCGCCAGACATATCTCTCGCATCTGGAGCGATGCGGCATGGTTCATGCCGTGGCGGGCCAGATGTGCGGGGTGCTTCCGACGACTCGCTACCAGGCGACGGACACGGAAATCAGCCGGGAGATCAGGGCCCGGCTGGACAGCGCGATCCGCACCGGCGTCCCGCCGGACCCGCGGACCGCCGCTCTGGCCGCACTGGCGCACGCCGTGGGGCTGGGCAAGCACCTCTACCCGGGGAACGAAGGGCGTTCGTCGCGCTCCCGACTCCGGGACCTGATCAGGCACGACCCCATGGGCGGACTCGTGGCGCACGCCGTGATGGACGTCCAGAACGGAGTGGCCGCACAGCCGCGCCGCAGCCCGGCACCGGCCGGCCGTCAGGCCGCCCCCGGAGCCAGGCCCGCACCGGAGCCCGCCAGGGGCGTCCCGATGCAACCGCACCGCAGTTCGATGGCACGCGCCGTGGCTCACTGAGTCACCGGTCCACGGCACGGTTCCACCGACACGACGGAGCACCGCGACACCGCACGACCGCAGTCCCCGAAGTACCGCTGTATCCGCTGTATCCGCTTCAGCCGCCGTATCCGCAGCACCCACCGTGCACCAACGCCTCGCGCGTCACGCACGTCAGCGCCGCACCGCAGTCCCCATGATCCGGTTCGGGAGCCGCTGGGCCGCGCGGGGCGGCGGGCCGTACGTCCGGACGACGAC
>NZ_JBHWZP010000628.1:0-1594 GCF_042728395.1 Streptomyces sp. NPDC060205 | reverse complement strand
GAGCACGAAAAGCGGAACGGCACGGGAACGGGGCTCAGTGCGCGTCGTCGTGCCAGCCGAAGCTCTTCTCCACCGCTTTGCGCCAGTTGCCGAACTCGCGGTCACGGACCGACGCCTCCATGGACGGCGTCCACTCGGCGTCCTTCTGCCAGTGCGTCTTCAGTTCGTCGAGGTCGTTCCACACCCCGGTCGCGAGGCCGGCCGCGTACGCCGCTCCCAGGCACGTCGTCTCGGAGACCTTCGGGCGGATCACCGGCACGTCCAGCACATCCGCCTGATGCTGCATCAGCAGATTGTTCTTGGTCATGCCGCCGTCGACCTTCAGGGTCGTGATCTGCACCCCGGAGTCCTGGAACATCGCGTCCACGACTTCACGCGTCTGCCAGCTCGTCGCCTCCAGGACCGCCCGCGCCAGATGCCCCTTCGTGACGTACCGGGTCAGCCCCGTGACGACCCCGCGCGCGTCGGAGCGCCAGTACGGCGCGAACAGACCCGAGAACGCGGGCACGATGTACGCGCCTCCGTTGTCCTCGACACTCGTCGCCAGGGTCTCGATCTCGTCGGCCGTACGGATGATGCCGAGCTGGTCGCGGAACCACTGCACCAGCGCGCCCGTGATCGCGATGGCCCCCTCCAGGCAGTAGACCGGCGCCTCCGAGCCGATCTTGTACCCCATGGTGGTCAGCAGCCCGTTCTTCGAGGGCACGGGCCGGTTCCCGGTGTTGAGCAGCAGGAAGCTGCCCGTCCCGTAGGTGTTCTTGGCCGTGCCCACGTCGTAGCAGGCCTGCCCGAACACCGCCGCCTGCTGGTCGCCCAGCGCGGAGGCCACCGGCACCCCGGCGAGCTGGCCCACGGCGGTTCCGTACACCTCGGAGGAGGACTTGATCTCGGGGAGGACCGCCTCGGGGACATTCATCGCGGAGAGGATGGACGGGTCCCACTGCAGGGTTTCGAGGTTCATCAGCATGGTGCGGCCGGCGTTGGTGACGTCCGTGACGTGCCGGCCGCCGTCGGTGCCGCCGGTGAGGTTCCAGATCAGCCAGGAGTCGATCGTGCCGAAGGCGATCTCGCCGCGCTCGGCGCGGGCCCGCAGCCCCGGCACGTTGTCGAGCAGCCAGGCCGCCTTGGGCCCGGAGAAGTAGCTGGCCAGCGGCAGCCCCGTCTGTTCGCGGAAACGGTCCTGCCCGTCCGTGCCCCCCAGTTCGGCGCAGAGCGCGGAGGTACGGGTGTCCTGCCAGACGATCGCGTTGTGCACGGGCTTGCCGGTGGCGCGGTCCCACAGGACCGTCGTCTCCCGCTGGTTGGTGATACCCAGCGCGCTGAGCTGGTCGGCGCGCAGCCCGGCCTTCGCGATCGCGCCCGCGACCACGGCCTGCACCTTCGACCAGATCTCGGTGGCGTCGTGCTCCACCCAGCCGGGCTTGGGGAAGATCTGGCGGTGCTCACGCTGGTCGACGGCGACGATCGCGCCGTCCTGGTTGAAGACGATGCAGCGGCTCGACGTGGTGCCCTGGTCGATCGCGGCGACGAACTTGTCCGTCATGACGTCCCCTTCGTCGGATTCTGCGTAGGGCGGCAGTGGCTCCCCTCGTCC
>NZ_JBHWZP010000627.1:0-1602 GCF_042728395.1 Streptomyces sp. NPDC060205 | reverse complement strand
GTCGCGCGAGAACGCAACCGTACTCGCGCGCCGGCCCCCCGCGTCTGAAGCCTCTCGGACCGCACACAACCGACAAGGAAGCCCATGACCGACTCCACACCCACCGTCGTGCTGGTGCACGGTGCCTTCGCCGACGCGTCCAGCTTCGCCCGGGTCGTCCCCGAACTGCTGGCCGACGGCCTGAAGGTGCTCGTTCCGGCCGTGCCCCACCGCAGCCTGACCGGTGACGCCGCCTACATCGCCTCGGTCGTACGTGCCGTACCCGGTCCCGTCGTCCTGGTGGGGCACTCCTACGGCGGTGCCGTCATCACCGTCGCGGGCGTCGAGGACAAGGTGAAGGCCCTGGTCTTCCTGGCCGGTTACGCCCTGGAGGAGGGCGAGAGCCTCGGTGAGCTGCAGGGCCGCTTCCCGGACTCCGACCTTGCCTCGGCCCTGGTGTACACGCCGTTCCCTGTCGAGGGCTCCGACGAGCCCGGCACGGATGTCACCGTGGAGATCGACAGGTTCCCCGCCATCTTCGCCGCCGACGTGGACCCGGACCTGGCCCGCGTGCTCGCCGTCTCCCAGCGTCCGCTGGCGGGCGCGGCCTTCGCCGAGGCGGCCCCGGCCGCCGCCTGGAAGACCAAGCCGTCCTGGGGTCTGGTGTCCTCCTCGGACCACACCATCAACCCGGACGTCGAGCGCTTCGGCTACGAGCGCGCCGGGATGACCACGATCGAGGTCGACTCGTCCCACCTGGTCATGCTGGCGCACCCCGAGAAGGTAGCGGACCTCATCCGCGAAGCCGTCCGGAGCGTCTCCGCCTGACAGGGCTCTGACCGGGCCGTGCCCGGTTTCTGACGGGGCTCCGACGGGGCTGCTTGATGAAAGATGAGAGGGCGTTCGATCCAGGAGACACAGGCTGATCCTCCTGGATGGGGCGCCCTCTCAAGCAGGTCGTCGTTGTACGGCGTCGGCGATGACCGCTGTCACGAGTCTGTGGACGACTGCCGCGGCCGGCGGGCCGGGGTCGCGGTCCGAGAACAGCAGATGCCCGCCACCGACCAGCGACAGGGTGAGGGAGTCGATGTCGGCGTCGGCCGCGATACGGCCCAGTTCACGCTCGTCGGCCAGATAGGCGGAGACCGCGGTCGCGGCCTCGGCGAGGATCGCGATGCCGCCTCCGGGCCTGGCCTGCCGCAGCCGTGCGCGCAGTTCGTCCCGGAAGGTGATGAGCGGGATGATCGCCACCGGAACCGGTCCGAACAGGGTGGTCAGCGCGCTGGTGAGGTTGTCGGCCACCGTGCCGGTGCCGACGGACTCGCGCAACGCACTCGCCTGCGCCTCAAGCTGCGCGGCCCGGTCGAGCACGAGGTCGGCGAGGAAGGCGTCGAAGTCGGCGAAGTGCCGGTGCAGGACGCCCTTGGCGCAGCCCGCCTCGTCGGTGACGGCCCGGCTGGTCAGGCCGTTCGGCCCGTCCCGCAGCAGGACGCGTTCCGCGGCGCCGAACAACTGCTGCCGCGCGTCGCGAAGGTGCACTCCAGTCGGCATGCGCAGATCCCCTCGTACGTCGTCCCACCGGCGGCCGTTGCCCAGTGGGCATGCGCCCACTAAGGTGGGCGC
>NZ_JBHWZP010000626.1:0-1649 GCF_042728395.1 Streptomyces sp. NPDC060205 | reverse complement strand
CCCACACCCACACCCAGCGCCGACCCCAACCCCAACGCCAGATTCACCACACCCCCATGCGCGACCTGCACACCCTTCGGCCACCCCGTCGAACCCGACGTATAAATCACATAGGCGAGTCCGTCAGCGATTGAAGTCGTCTCGGGTGCTTCCGACGGCAGCGACGCAAGGGTCTCCCGTACGACCGTGTCGTCGAGCCACACACCCTGCCCGACGGGCAGCCCCTCCATCAGTGAACGCTCGCCCACCACGACCTGGACACCCGCATCCGCGAGCATGAACTCCAACCGATCAGCCGGGTATTCGGGGTCCAGCGGCAGATACGCCCCACCCGCCTGCCACACACCAAGAACCGCCACCACCATCTCCACACCACGCGGCAGACACAGCCCCACCACCGACTCCGCACCCACACCCACCGACCGCAGGTAATGCGCCAGACGATTCGCCCGAACCATCAACCCGCCATACGTCAACGACTCCCCACCGGCGACGACAGCCACCGCATCCGGAGCCGAGGCAGCCCGCTCAGCGATCAGCTCATGCACCCCACCCACCGCCGGCAGCTGAACCTCGCCACCGTCGCCAGCGGCCACCAAGCGCTCACGCTCACCCACCGACAACACCGACAGGTCACCCACCCGGCAGTCGCCCCCCTCAGCCACCACCTCCAACACCCGCACCAAATGCGCGGCCAAGCGCTCCATCGCCGCCGCGTCGAACAGAGCGGTGCTGTACTGGACCTCACCCGCCAGACCCTCACCGGTGTCCCCGACCCTGACCGCCAGGTCGACGCCTATGAGCATCGGCCGGTCGGCCGAGAAGTCCGCGGTGAGCTCGGCTCCGCCCTCCCACAGGAGGTCGGCTTTCCGCTGGGCCGTGTTGGCCGCGGTGTCCGCCGTGTCGTAGTTGAACAGGACCTGGAAGAGCGGGCTGCGCGAGCGGTCGCGCTCGGTCACGAGCTCGTCCACGAGCTGCTCGAAGGGCACGTCCTGATGTGCGTACGCACCGAGGGCGGTTTCCCTTACCCGGCCGAGGAGTTCGGCGAAGGTCGGGTCGCCGGACAGGTCCGTGCGCATGACGAGGGTGTTGACGAAGAAGCCGATGAGGTTCTCGGTCTCGGCCCGGTTGCGGTTCGCGATCGGCGTGCCGACGACCACGTCATCGGTGCCCGCATAACGGCCCAGCAGCACGCTGAAGGCCGCCAGCGACATCATCGACATGGTCACGCCATGCTCGCGGGCCAAGGCCCGCAGCCGCCCCGCCGTCCGCGCGGGCACGGCGAACTCCACGACTCCGCCGTCCGCCGAGCGGATCGCGGGGCGCGGGCGGTCGGTGGGCAGTTCCAGTGTCGGCAGGCCACCGAGCCGGTCACGCCAGTACCCGAGCTGGGCGTCGAGCACGTCGCCGGACAGCCACTGCCGCTGCCAGACGGCGAAGTCGGCGTACTGCACGGCCAGCGGCGCCAGCGGGTCCGGCTCACCGGCCCGGAAAGCCTCGTACAGCGCCACCAGCTCGCGCCGCAGGACCCGCCCCGACCATTCGTCCGACACCACGTGGTGCATGGACAGCGCGAGCACGTGCTCCTGCGCCGCCACCCTCACCAGGGTCGCACGCAGCAGCGGCCCCTGAGCCAGGTCGAACGGCAC
>NZ_JBHWZP010000625.1:0-1671 GCF_042728395.1 Streptomyces sp. NPDC060205 | reverse complement strand
CCCGCGCCCCTGAAGACAAAAGCTGGGGCGCAGCCCCGCTTTTGAGGGGCGCGGGGAACTGCGCGGCCAGCCCCCACCGGCCGGCGGACGACGATCCGCCCCAGGCCTGCGCCTCCAAGGGGCGCGGGGAACTGCGCGGGTCACCCCCACCGACCCGCACCCGACACACACCCCCGCGGCAGCGGTCAGCTGAGTTCCGCCGCCACCAGCTCCGCGATCTGGACGGCGTTCAACGCCGCCCCCTTGCGGAGGTTGTCGTTCGAGACGAACAGCGCGATCCCGTGCTCGACCGTCTCGTCCGCACGGATCCGCCCCACGAACGACGGATCCTGCCCAGCAGCCTGCAGCGGAGTGGGAATGTCCGAGAGGGCAACCCCCGGCGCCCCCGCCAGCAGCTCCGTGGCCCGCTCCGCGCTCAACGGCCGCGCGAACCGCGCATTGACCTGCAGCGAGTGCCCCGAGAACACCGGCACCCGGACACAGGTACCGGACACCTTGAGCCTCGGGATCTCCAGGATCTTGCGGGACTCGTGCCGCAGCTTCTGCTCCTCGTCGGTCTCGTTCAGGCCGTCGTCGACGATGGACCCGGCGAGCGGGAGGACGTTGAAGGCGATGGGCCGCTGGTAGACCTGCGGCTCGGGGAAGTCGACCGCGGAACCGTCGTGGGTCAGCTTGTCCGCGTCGGCGACGACCTTCTGCGCCTGGCCGTGCAGCTCGGCGACCCCGGCGAGCCCGGACCCGGAGACGGCCTGGTAGGTGGCGACGACGAGCGCTTCGAGCCCCGCCTCCGCGTGCAGCGGCTTGAGCACGGGCATCGCGGCCATGGTCGTGCAGTTCGGGTTGGCGATGATGCCCTTGGGCCGGTCCGCGACCGCGTGCGGGTTGACCTCGGAGACCACCAGCGGGACCTCGGGGTCCTTGCGCCACGCGGAGGAGTTGTCGATCACGACGGCACCCTGCGAGGCGACCTTCTCGGCAAGGGCCCGGGACGTGGCGCCGCCCGCGGAGAACAGCACGATGTCGAGGCCGGAGTAGTCGGCGGTGGAGGCGTCCTCCACCGTCACGGACTTGTCCTTGTAGGCGATCGTCGAACCGGCCGAACGGGCCGAGGCGAACAGACGCAGCGTCTCCACCGGGAACTCGCGCTCGGCGAGGATCCTCAGCATGACGGTGCCGACCTGACCGGTGGCTCCGACGATTCCTACCTTCACAGCGACTCCTTCTGCGTGCGCTTCTGCCTGCGCTTACGCCTGCTCGTCTTCCGGCCGGGACATGGCCGAGTTTCCATCATGTGTCTCACCCGGGCCCATGTGTCCAATCCTTTGCCCGCGCACTGAGACGGTGTGACATACGCCTCCGTCGCCGGGGGCGGCCCGGCGGAAGCCGGTCGGCGCCGGCCGAACGTTTCGTACGCCTCGTGCGTCTATGAGGAAACGCGGTGAGGGGAGGGGCGCTGTGCTGCGCAGAAAGACCCGCCGCGTCCAGGGGGCCGAGGAGTCGGCCCGGGGAGTGCTCGACGACCCCCTGGACGCGGCACAGGAGCGTCGGGTGCGTGCCGTGCTCGCGCTCGGCGGCGTGGGGCGGGGGCAGCCGCGCCCGCTCGTGGCGCTGGCGACGGGGGGGGGGCCGGTGGGGGGGGGGGGGGGGGCGGCGGCGGGGCGGAGAGAGTGA
>NZ_JBHWZP010000624.1:0-1682 GCF_042728395.1 Streptomyces sp. NPDC060205 | reverse complement strand
GCCATAGGCAGCGGGGCCTTCGTCGTGGATGCTGCTGTCGCATGAGACGACTCGCGGAAGCCAGACAAGGCAAGAGATCTCACCACCCGCGTGGCCGCGCGTGGACGTGGGCCGTGGTCCTCGGCGTCCTGCTGGCCGGGCTCGGCTGGAGCGCACCCGCCGGAGCCGACCCGGGCACCAGCGGGCTGCCGGAGGCCATCGACACCATCCTCGGGGACAGCAGGATGGAGGGCGGGGCGGCGAGCGTCGTGGTCGCCGAGGCCACGAGCGGGGATCTGCTGTACCAGCGGTCGCCCACCTCGCGGCTGATGCCCGCCTCCAACACCAAACTGCCCACCTCGGCCGCGGCGATGGAGATCCTCGGCCCCGACCACACGTTCACGACGGACGTCCTGACGACCGCCCGCCGGCACGGCTCCACCCTGACCGGCGACCTGTATCTGCGCGGCACCGGCGACCCGACCGCCCTGGCCGCCGACTACGACACCCTGGCCGCACAGGTCGCCGCCTCGGGCGTCACGCGCGTCGACGGGCGGCTCCTCGCCGACGACACCCGCTTCGACCGCAACCGCCTCGGCCGCTCCTGGGCCGCCGACGACGAGTCCGCGTACTACTCGGCGCAGATCAGCGCGCTGAGCGTCGCCCCGGACACCGACTACGACACGGGCTCGGTGATCGTGGAGGTCGCACCGGGCGCCGCAGCCGGTGACGAGCCCAAGGTCACCGTCACCCCGAAGACGACGTACGTGGACGTCGACGTACGGGCCACGACCGTCGCCGCGGGCGGGGCGAACGACCTCACCGTGGAGCGCGAGCACGGCACCAACACGATCGTCGTCAGCGGTACGACACCGGTCGGCGGCTCCGGCGCCCAGGAGTGGGTCAGCGTGTGGGAGCCCACCGGATATGCCGCCGCCGTGTTCCGGGACGCGCTCGCCGCGCACGGGGTGAAGGTGACCGGGGCGACCCGGCTCGGCCGCGCCACCCCCGCGACGGCCCGGCGGCTCGCCTCGCACGCCTCCATGCCGCTGAAGGACCTGCTGATCCCGTTCATGAAGCTGTCGAACAACATGCACGCCGAGATCCTCACCAAGACCATGGGCCTGAAGGTCTCCGGCGAGGGCAGCTGGAGCGCCGGGCTCGCCGCCGTGAGCGGCTATCTCAAGGGCGTCGGCGTCGACACGGGCAAGTTGCGGCAGGTCGACGGCTCGGGGCTGTCCCGGATGAACAACCTCACCGCCGGGCAGTTCGCGAAGCTGCTGCTCGCGGTACGGGCCGAGCCCTGGTACGCCGACTGGCACAAATCCCTGCCGGTCGCCTGCGCCCCCGAACGGTTCGTGGGCGGCACCCTGCGCACCAGGATGTGCGGAACGCCCGCGGCCCTCAACGCGGTCGGCAAGACCGGCTCGCTGACCGGGGCGTCCGCGCTCTCGGGGTACGTGAAGGACGCGGACGGACGTGAACTCGTCTACAGCATCGTGCTCAACAACTACCTGGCCGCGTCCGTGAAGCCGCTGGAGGACGCGATCGTGGTGACGCTCGCCCGGTCCACGGCGGACGAGACCGTGACGGTGAAGCCGACGGGCCCGAGCGCGCGGTCGGCCGAGCGCAGCACGGACCTGGAGTGCTCGTGGCGCAAGCCGGCGGAGTGCTGAGGGAGTGAGACGCGGTGGGGGCGGCGG
>NZ_JBHWZP010000623.1:0-1684 GCF_042728395.1 Streptomyces sp. NPDC060205 | reverse complement strand
TGGCGTCGGCGTATGCGCAGGTCGAGCAGGGTGCCGGTGGTGTGGAGCTGGTGGCGAAGACGTCGTCGTTCGTGGCGTGGGCGGGGCGTCTGGTGCAGTTGTCGGGTGCGCCGGAGGTGGTGGCGGAGGCGGAGTTCTGGCGGGCCACGGAGGCGGCGGCGCGGGCGTTGCCGCGGGTTTTCGAGGGTGGCGCGAATCTGGTGTCGGGGGCGCGGCGTGTGTCCGTGGCCCTGGATGCCGTGTTGACGGAGCGGTTGCTGCGTGAGGTGCCGGCGGCGTTTCGGACGCAGATCGATGATGTGCTGCTGAGTGTGCTGGGTGTGGTGTTCACCGAGTGGACCGGGGCGCGGTCTGTGGTGGTGGATGTGGAAGGCCATGGCCGTGAGGACGTCGGTGGGGACGTGGATGTGTCCCGGACGGTGGGCTGGTTCACCAGCGTCCATCCGGTGGAGCTCACCGCGCTGGTCGATGGTGATTTGGGTGCGCTTTTGCGTCGTACGAAGGAGTATCTGCGGGGTATCCCGCGCAAGGGTCTGGGTTACGGGCTTCTGCGTCACCTGACCGATTGGGTCCCGCAGGGTCAGGCCGAGGTCGGTTTCAACTACCTCGGACAGTCCAGCCGCCGACCGGACGACACCCACAAGCCCTCCGACGCCGGACGCACACCGGAAGGGCGGGGCAGTCGCTTCCGGCCGCTGCCCGGCTTCCTCGGCGAGGGAGAGTCGTCGCAGAACGAGCGCTCGTACCTGATAGACGTCAACAGTCAGGTGGCCGACGGTCGTCTGGAGATGGTGTGGACGTACGGCGTCGAGGTGCATGACGAGGCCACGGTCACCGGCCTCGCGGAGCGATACGTCGAGGTGCTGGCCGAGCTGATCGAGTACTGCTGCCGGCCGGGGACGGGCGGTCATACGCCGTCCGACTTCCCGCTCGCGCGGATCGACCAGGCCGCGCTCGACCGTGTCGCGGCCCGCGTCCCCACCGAGATCGAGGACATCTACCCGCTCACCCCCCTCCAGCAGGGCATGCTCTTTCACACGCGGCTCTCGGCCGACCCCGGCATGTACTGGGCGCAGAACGGCCTGATGCTGGAGGGCGATCTGGACCTCGACGCCTGGAAGAGGGCGTGGGAACTGGCGTTCTCCCGGCACGAGGTGCTGCGCACCGCGGTCGTCTCGGATGACGTGCCGCAGCCGCTCGCGGTCGTCTCCCGCTCCGTACCCCTGCCCCTGGAAGTGCTGGACCTCGCACACCTCGACGAGGAGGAGCGGCGCGACGCGATCTCCGCGCACCTGGAGGCCGACTGGGCGCGTGGTGCGGATTTCACCGCGTCGACGTTGGTTCGTCTGGTGTTGGTGCGTCTGGGTGGGGGTCGGCATCAGCTGGTGTGGAGCTATCACCACTTGTTGTTGGACGGGTGGAGTGTGCCCATCGTCCTGGGTGAGGTGTTGGAGGCGTATCACGCGTTGCGTGTGGGGCGGTTGCCTGAGCTGGGTGCGCGGGCGGCGTTTCGTGAGTTCGCGGTGTGGGTGGCGGGTCAGGACGAGGGGGCTGCGCGGGAGTACTGGGAAGGGCGGCTGGCGGGGTTCGGTGAGGTGACGTCGCTGGGTGTGGAGCGGGTGACGGGTGAGGAGGGTTTGGAGGAGGTGCACCTGCGGTTGCCGGCGGCGGTGGCGGGTGAGGG
>NZ_JBHWZP010000622.1:0-1692 GCF_042728395.1 Streptomyces sp. NPDC060205 | reverse complement strand
GGGCGCGGGGAACTGCGCGACAAGCCCCCACCGGCCGGCAGCCGAACCACAACCGCCCGCACCTCGTCCCATTAGGGGCGCGGGGAACTGCGCGACCGGCCACGACGCGCCCGCAGCCGTCGACGATGCGCCCCGTCCCGCCCCGAGGGCCGCGGCCCGCCCCCACCGGCCCGCGGCCGAAGACCGACCGCCCCGCCCCGCCCCCCCCGCAGGGGCACCGGTCGGCGAACCCCGGCCGCTCCGAACGCGCACACACCCGAACGCCCCGTCACATGCCTCGCAGAGCCTCGTATTCCACCCCTTCGGGGTGAGTGGCGGCGCGTTGGGGACCCTCCCCGCGCGACCCCAAAAAGCGTCCAGTAGGGTTTGGTCCGCATAAACATCCAAACCCCTGCCCGACGCAGGGCGGCGACCGACCAGCGAGAAGGCCGCAGCCGACCGCGCGGGCGAGACTCTCGGAAGGCGCTACGTGAGTCCCTACGGCTCCGACCGCTCGCCGCGGCGCCCGATGCGGCGGAAGCTGCTGCAGGCACTGACTGCGGGTCTGGTCCTGGCGACCGCGACCGGTTGCACATACAAGGACTTCCCCCGCCTTGGTATGCCCACCCCGACCACGGAAGAGGCTCCCCGGATCCTCTCCCTGTGGCAGGGCTCGTGGGCCGCAGCACTCGCCACGGGCGTGCTGGTCTGGGGCCTGATCCTGTGGAGCGCGTTCTTCCACCGGCGCAGCCGCACCAAGGTCGAGGTTCCCCCGCAGACCCGGTACAACATGCCCATCGAGGCGCTGTACACGGTGGTCCCCCTCATCATCGTTTCGGTGCTGTTCTACTTCACAGCCCGCGACGAGTCGAAGATCCTCAGTCTCGACAAGAAGCCCGACGTCACGGTCAATGTCGTCGGCTTCCAGTGGAGCTGGGGCTTCAACTACATCGAGAACGTCGACGGCTCGACCGGTGACGCGAAGACCGACAAGAACCTCGACGCGATCCCCGATCGCTTCAAGAAGGACTTCCCGGCGGCCGCCGGCGGTGTCTACGACGTCGGTACGCCCGCCTCGAAGAACCCGCAGACGCTCAACCCGGGCCCGACCCTCTGGCTCCCCAAGGGCAAGACGGTCCGCTTCGTCCTCACTTCGCGTGACGTCATCCACTCCTTCTGGGTGGTGCCGTTCCTCATGAAGCAGGACGTCATTCCGGGGCACACCAACTCCTTCCAGGTGACCCCCAACAAGGAGGGCACCTTCCTGGGCAAGTGCGCCGAGCTCTGCGGCGTCGACCACTCCCGGATGCTCTTCAACGTGAAGGTCGTCTCTCCCGAGCGCTACGAGGCCCACCTCAAGGAGCTCGCCGAGAAGGGTCAGACCGGTTACGTCCCGGCCGGCATCGAGCAGACGGACCACGAGAAGAACCGGGAGACGAACAACCTGTGAGCATCCTCAACGAACCTCAGGGTGCCGCCGCGGCTGAAGACTCGTACGAGAGCGAGCTGCCGGTACGGCGCAAGCAGCCCGGCAACGTCGTGATCAAGTGGCTGACCACCACGGACCACAAGACGATCGGCACGATGTACCTGGTCACGTCGTTCGCGTTCTTCTGCATCGGCGGCGTCATGGCGCTGCTGATGCGCGCCGAACTGGCCCGTCCCGGCACGCAGATCATGTCGAACGAGCAGTTCAACCAGGCGTTCACGATG
>NZ_JBHWZP010000621.1:0-1702 GCF_042728395.1 Streptomyces sp. NPDC060205 | reverse complement strand
CTCAGAGACCATGGAAAGCATGTTCTCGGACTTACGTAGCAACTCGTTTCTTTTCGCAGGTTGAGCCACCTCCGCGCTTCATCAGAAAACTGAAGGAACCTCCATTGAATCGAACTAATATTTTTTTTGGTGAATCGCATTCTGACTGGTTGCCTGTCAGAGGCGGAGAATCTGGTGATTTTGTTTTTCGACGTGGTGACGGGCATGCCTTCGCGAAAATCGCACCTGCTTCCCGCCGCGGTGAGCTCGCTGGAGAGCGTGACCGCCTCATTTGGCTCAAAGGTCGAGGTGTGGCTTGCCCCGAGGTGATCAACTGGCAGGAGGAACAGGAGGGTGCATGCTTGGTGATAACGGCAATTCCGGGAGTACCGGCGGCTGATCTGTCTGGAGCGGATTTGCTCAAAGCGTGGCCGTCAATGGGGCAGCAACTTGGCGCTGTTCACAGCCTATCGGTTGATCAATGTCCGTTTGAGCGCAGGCTGTCGCGAATGTTCGGACGCGCCGTTGATGTGGTGTCCCGCAATGCCGTCAATCCCGACTTCTTACCGGACGAGGACAAGAGTACGCCGCAGCTCGATCTTTTGGCTCGTGTCGAACGAGAGCTACCGGTGCGGCTCGACCAAGAGCGCACCGATATGGTTGTTTGCCATGGTGATCCCTGCATGCCGAACTTCATGGTGGACCCTAAAACTCTTCAATGCACGGGTCTGATCGACCTTGGGCGGCTCGGAACAGCAGATCGCTATGCCGATTTGGCACTCATGATTGCTAACGCCGAAGAGAACTGGGCAGCGCCAGATGAAGCAGAGCGCGCCTTCGCTGTCCTATTCAATGTATTGGGGATCGAAGCCCCCGACCGCGAACGCCTTGCCTTCTATCTGCGATTGGACCCTCTGACTTGGGGTTGATGTTCATGCCGCCTGTTTTTCCTGCTCATTGGCACGTTTCGCAACCTGTTCTCATTGCGGACACCTTTTCCAGCCTCGTTTGGAAAGTTTCATTGCCAGACGGGACTCCTGCAATCGTCAAGGGATTGAAACCTATAGAAGACATTGCTGATGAACTGCGCGGGGCCGACTATCTGGTATGGCGCAATGGGAGGGGAGCAGTCCGGTTGCTCGGTCGTGAGAACAATCTGATGTTGCTCGAATATGCCGGGGAGCGAATGCTCTCTCACATCGTTGCCGAGCACGGCGACTACCAGGCGACCGAAATTGCAGCGGAACTAATGGCGAAGCTGTATGCCGCATCTGAGGAACCCCTGCCTTCTGCCCTTCTCCCGATCCGGGATCGCTTTGCAGCTTTGTTTCAGCGGGCGCGCGATGATCAAAACGCAGGTTGTCAAACTGACTACGTCCACGCGGCGATTATAGCCGATCAAATGATGAGCAATGCCTCGGAACTGCGTGGGCTACATGGCGATCTGCATCATGAAAACATCATGTTCTCCAGTCGCGGCTGGCTGGTGATAGATCCCGTCGGTCTGGTCGGTGAAGTGGGCTTTGGCGCCGCCAATATGTTCTACGATCCGGCTGACAGAGACGACCTTTGTCTCGATCCTAGACGCATTGCACAGATGGCGGACGCATTCTCTCGTGCGCTGGACGTCGATCCGCGTCGCCTGCTCGACCAGGCGTACGCTTATGGGTGCCTTTCCGCAGCTTGGAACGCGGATGGAGAAGAGGAGCAACGCGCTCTAGCC
>NZ_JBHWZP010000620.1:0-1716 GCF_042728395.1 Streptomyces sp. NPDC060205 | reverse complement strand
TAAGCCCAACGCTAACCCCAAAAGGGGCGCGGGGAACGGCGCAATCTTCTGTCTTTCAGGGGGCGCAGCCCCCAAGGGGCGCGGGGAACTGCGCGACCAGCCCCCACCGGCCCGCAGATGACCACGACCCGGCGTCAGCCAACCGCTCCCGCGGAGCGCAGCGCGTGCAGCTGGTCCAGGAACCACTGCGCCGGAGGCAACGCGGTGGCCGCAACAGCCAACCGCTTCGTCCGCTCGGCCCGCTCGCCAAGAGGCACCGTCAACGCCTCGTGCAACGCCTCCGCCGTCCCGGACACGTCGTACGGGTTCACGACGACCGCGTCCTCGCCCAACTCCTCGTACGCCCCCGCCTCCCGCGACAGCACCAGCACGCACCCGTCGTCGGACACGACGGGCACCTCCTTCGCGACGAGGTTCATCCCGTCGCGGATGGGGTTCACGAGGGCCACGTCGGCCAGCCGGTACGCCGCGAGTGAGCGCGCGAAGTCGTCCTTCACGTGCAGGACGACCGGCGTCCAGCCGTCCGTCCCGTACACGGAGTTGATCTCGTCGGCGACCCGCTGCACCTCGGCCGTGTAGTCGCGGTACACCGCGAGATCCTGCCGCGACGGGTACGCGAACGCCACGTGCACCACCCGCTCGTGCCACTCGGGCCGGTCCTCCAGCAGCTGCCGGTACGCCAGCAGGCCGCGCACGATGTTCTTGGACAGCTCGGTCCGGTCCACCCGCACGACGGTCTTCCGGGCGCTGCCGTCGGGCGCGGTGCCGATCTGCTCGCGCAGCGCGGCCATCCGTTCGTCGACGTCCGCGCGGTGCGAGCGCTCGCGCAGGAAGTCCGCGTCGGCGCCGAGGCCGTGCACGCCGATCCGCGTGTCCTGGTCGAAGTCGTCGCCCAGTACGGCCCGACAGCACTCCGTGAACGCGTCCGCCCACCGCCGGGTGAGGAACGCGGCCCGGTCGGCGCCGAGGATCCCGTCGAGGACCTTCGCCGCGATGTCGTCCGGGAGGAGCCGGAAGTAGTCCGGCGGGGCCCACGGAGTGTGCGAGAAGTGCCCGATCCGCAGGTCGGGACGGAGTTCGCGGAGCATCCGCGGGACCAGGGTCAGGTGGTAGTCCTGTACGAGGACCGCGGCGCCGTCCGCCGCCTCCTCGGCCAGTGCCTCGGCGAAGGCCTGGTTGTACGTCTCGTAGGCCGCCCACTTGCGCCGGAACTCCGCGTCGAAGACGGGTTCCAGGGGGGTCTGGTAGAGCATGTGGTGGACGAACCACAGCGCGGAGTTCGCGATGCCGTTGTACGCGGCGGCGTGGGTGTCGGCGTCGATGTCGAGCATCCGGACGCCGTCCTCGCCCACGCCGCGCCGGACGGCCTCGCGGTCGCCGTCGCCGAGGGCCGAGCAGACCCACAGGGCGCCGGCGTCGGGGCCGATGGCGGAGAGGCCCGACACGAGTCCGCCTCCGCCGCGCTTGGCCGTGAGCTCGCCGGACTCGTCCTTCGTGTACGAGACCGGGCCGCGGTTGGACGCGACGAGGACGGGGTGTGTGCCGTGGGTGGGAGCCATGACTCGAAATCTAGCCGCAGCGCTATCCGCTCAAACGTTCCCGTTGGCCGCGGAGGGGAGGTCGTGGGTCACGTTTCCCCCGGTGGGGGCGGACCGCGCAGTTCCCCGCGCCCCTAAAGACAAAAGATTGCGCCGTTCCCCGCGCCCCTGATGGGGG
>NZ_JBHWZP010000619.1:0-1730 GCF_042728395.1 Streptomyces sp. NPDC060205 | reverse complement strand
GCGCAGCCCCCATGCAGTGACGGGACGGGTAGGGGCGGCGGGGGCGAGGAAAGGTCGGTTCATGTGCGGACCGCTCGGCCCACCTCCGCGCGCAGCGCGACGAACTCCGGCAGACCCCGCGTAGCGATCTGGTCCCGTTCTCCGGGAAGCGCGACCGGCAGGTCGAGGATCACCCGGGACCCGGGCCCGCCGGACAGCACCACCACCCGATCCCCCACGTACACACTCTCGTCGATGTCATGCGTGACGAACACGATCGTCGCCTCCTCCGACCGGTGCACCTCCAGCAGCAGATCCTCCAGATCCTCCCGGGTCTGCGCGTCGAGGGAGCCGAACGGCTCGTCCATGAGCAGCAGGGACGGCCGGCAGACCAGCGCACGCGCGATGGCGACCCGCTGCTGCATACCGCCGGACAGCTGCCAGGGATACCGCCGCCCGGCCCCGGGAAGCCCGACCCGTTCCAGCATCCGTTCGGCCTCCTCCCGCCGCTCCGCACGACCGAGTCCCCGCCGCCGTAACGGAAGCGCGACGTTCTCGCGGACCGACAGCCAGGGGTAGAGCGAGCGTCCGTAGTCCTGGAAGACGACGGCCAGCCGGTCCGGGACCCCGGTGACGGGCGTCCCGTCGACGGAGACGGTCCCCTCCTGGACCGGGAGCAGCCCCGCGACGGTCCGCAGCAGTGTCGACTTGCCGCAGCCGGACGGCCCGACGACGCACAGGAGTTGGCCGTCGGGCACGGTGAGGGTGATGTCGTGCAGGACGGGGTGATCGCCGTACCCCTGGCCGAGCGAGTCGAGACGCAGCATGCGGTCCTGTCACCTGTCCCCGCTGCCCAGCAGCCGTTTCTCGACCGCCAGCAGACCGGTGTTGAGTACGTATCCGAGTGCGCCGAGCAGCACCAGCGCGGCCCAGACCGTGAGCAGGTCGGAGCGTGACTGGGCGTCGGTGAGGGTGAAGCCGATGCCGTTGGCGGTGCCGGGCAGCAGCTCCGAGAAGACCATGAGGACGAGGCAGAGCGAAAGGCTCAGGCGCAGGCCGGCGAAGATGCGGGGCAGCGCCGAGGGCAGGAAGAGGAACCGGAGGCGTTCGGTCCTGTTCAGCCGTAGTACGGCGGCCACTTCGACGCGCAGGGGGTCGGTGTTGCGGACGCCGTCCGCCGTGTTGATCAGGACGGGCCAGACGGCGCTGAAGACGATCGACGCGACCTGCATGCGGGTGCCGAAGTCGAGGAGCACGACGAAGACGGGGACCAGGGCCGGGGGTGGTACGGCCCGGGCGAACTGCAGGACCGGGTTGCACAGGGCGTGGGCCCGGCGGGAGCGGCCCAGGGCCGTACCGAGGGCGATACCGGCGAGCGCGGCAAGGGCGAAGCCGGTGGTCATGCGGGCGAGGCTGGGGAGGATGTTCTCGGTGGCGGCGGGGGTGAGGAAGGCGTGGGTGGGCGGGCCCGAGAACCACAGGGTGTGGGTGTGGCGGGCGATGTCGGTGGGTGGCGGGAAATAGACGCTGGGGTGGGTGCGGGTGGTGAGCTGCCAGGTGGTGATCGCTGTGGCGAGTACGGTCCAGCGCAGGAGTGCGCCGCGGGCTGCTGCCGCGTTGGCCCGCTTCATGGGCGGGCCTCGCCGAAGGGGTTTTCGCCCCCGCCGCCCCTACCCTTCCCGTCACTGCATGGGGCTGCGCCCCTCGCCCCCTGATCGCGCTGCGCGCTCGTCCTCAAACGCCGGACGGGC
>NZ_JBHWZP010000618.1:0-1732 GCF_042728395.1 Streptomyces sp. NPDC060205 | reverse complement strand
GGCGGGTTCTGGGGCGTACGTACGTGTGCCCGTCCGCGGCCCCGGCGGGGGTAGGGAAAACCCCCCTGCCGAGACGCCGACGCGCTCCATGTTCCGCGGGCGCCGCACGCAGCACAGTGGAGTTACACCAGCGGACGGCTCAGCTGAACGCACGCGAGCAGCTGACGAACAGGAACGGACGGCGGCCATGGCCTCGGAGTACGGACAGGGATACGGGTGGGACGACGGCCCCGGATTCCGGGGGGAGGGTACCGGGGAGCGGTGGCACCGGCTCCCCACCGCGCTGCGGGCGCCGATCGAGGGCCGCAGCCTGCGTGAGTTCGTCTATCTGATGCTGAGCCTGCCGCTGAGCATCCTCATGTTCACCTTCGCCGTGACGATGATGTCGCTCGGCGCGGGCCTGCTGATCACCTTCCTCGGTGTCCCGGTCCTCGCCGCGGGCCTCGCCGGCTGCCGCGGACTGGGCGCGCTGGAACGGGCGCGCGCCCGCGGCCTGCTGGGGCTCGACGTCGCCGCGCCGGAACCGCTGCGGATGCGCAAGCGCAGCCCCATGGGCTGGATGGGGGCGACCCTGAGGAGCGGCGCGTCCTGGCGCCACCTCCTCTACACGGTCATCCACTTCCCGTGGGCCGTGTTCGCCTTCTCCGTGGCCATCACCCTCTGGACGACCGGCTGGACCCTGCTGACGTACCCGCTGTGGTTCTGGGTCTTCCCCATGTCCGGTGGCCAGGACGGACTGCAGCTGTACGGGGACGAGGGCCACCACGTCTACCTGGACAACCCCTTCGAGATCACCGTGACCGCGCTGGTCGGACTGCTGCTCACGCTGGCGACGCCGTGGATCGTACGGTCGCTGACCCTGGTGGACCGGCTCCTCGTGGGCGGCCTGCTGGGCCCCTCGAAGCTGGCCACGCGCGTGGTGGAGCTGGAGTCGGACCGGGGCGTCGTGGTCGACACGGCGGCGGCCGACCTGCGGCGCATCGAGCGCGACCTGCACGACGGGGCGCAGGCCCGGCTGGTGGCGCTGGCGATGGATCTGGGGCTGGCGAAGGAGAAGCTGGCGGAGGACCCGGAGGCGGCGGCACGGATGGTGGGCGAGGCGCACGGCGAGGTGAAGACGGCGCTGCAGGAGCTGCGGGATCTCGCCCGCGGGATCCATCCCGCCGTGCTGACCGACCGCGGTCTCGACGCCGCGCTGTCCTCGGTCGCCTCCCGGTGCACCGTGCCCGTGCAGGTCGAGGTCGATCTGCCGGCCCGGCCGGCGCCCGCCATCGAGGGGATCGCGTACTTCACGGTGTCCGAGCTGCTGCAGAACATCAGCAAGCACGCGCGGGCCACGCGGGCGACGGTCGACGTCTGGCGGATCGAGAACCGGCTGATGCTTCAGGTCGTCGACAACGGGGTCGGCGGGGCGGATGCGGGGGCGGGGTCCGGGCTTGCGGGGCTTGCGGGGCGGCTCGACGCGGTGGACGGGATTCTCGTGGTCGATTCGCCTGTGGGCGGGCCCACCCGGGTGACCGCGGAGTTGCCCTGGCGGGCGGCCTGAGGGCTCGCTTCCCGGAGGCGGGCTTTTCCTTCCCCGGCCCCGCCCCCTCCCGAAACCTGGGGCTTCGCCCCCGGCCCCCCTCAAAGATCAAAAGATTGCGCCGTTCCCCGCGCCCCTTGAGAAGGGGCGCGGGGAACTGGGCGACCAGCCCCCACGCGCCCGCGGACGGCAACAGCCCCGAGCAGC
>NZ_JBHWZP010000617.1:0-1737 GCF_042728395.1 Streptomyces sp. NPDC060205 | reverse complement strand
GCCCCCATGCGTGGATGGGAACGGGTAGGGGCGGCGGGGGCGAAAACCCTTCGTCGTGCCCCACCCCACGCCCCTACCATCGCCCCATGCCAAACCCACACGGCTTCACCTACACCCACCACCCCGCCACCACAACGGTCACGATCACCCACGGCACCCGCCCCGCCACCACCCTCCGCGGCCCAAGAGCCACCCAGTTCCTCGCGGAAGTGGAAAAGGGCGACCCCCAGCTCGTCATGGCCCGCTGGACGGGCAACTACAAGCACGGCAACGAACGAACCGCCCGCAACCACCCCCGCAACCGCCGCTGACCCGGTCGGCCGATTCCCCACTTGGTAAGGGAACGGCAAAGCCGGTCCGCTCGTTCACCCGGCATGACAGCTATGACCCCCGGCTCGAACATCCCTCTCCCCGTCACCCGCGTGACGGTGGACGTCGCCGCCCCGGTGCGGCTCGACGTATCGGGCCTGCTGCTCACCGCCGACGGCAAGGTGCGCTCCGACGACGACTTCATCTTCTACAACCAGCCGACCGGCCAGGGCGTGACGTACCGCTCCGGCGGCGGCAGCTCCCCCGACTCGATCACGGTCGACACGACAGCCGTGCCCCAGGGCATCGAGAAGATCGTCGTCACCGCGAGCCCGGACGCGGCGGGCCAGTCGTTCCAGGGCATCGAGCCGACGGCGACGATCCGCAACGCCGACGACGGCTCGGTCCTGGCCTCCTTCACCCCGCCCCAGCTCGGCACGGAGACGGCCCTGGTCATCGTCGAGGTCTACCTGCGCAACGGCACATGGAAGGCCCGCGCGGTCGGCCAGGGATACGCGAACGGCCTGGCGGGCATCGCCACGGACTTCGGCGTGACGGTGGAGGAACCGGCCGCCCCGGTGGCCACCCCGGCCCCCACCCTCCACCAGCCCCCGTCGGCACCCCCGGTCACCACACCGGCGGCCCCGCCCGTACCTCCGGCGCCCCCGGCGGCACCGCCCGCCCCCGCCCCGGGCACCGGCAAGATCAACCTCGACAAGGGCCGCGTCAGCCTCCAGAAGAACCAGACAGTCTCCCTCACCAAGGGCGGCACTCCCTTCCTCGCCCAGGTGAAGATGGGCCTGGGCTGGGAGCCGGCGTACCGGGGCAAGGACATCGACCTCGACGCCTCCGTGATCGCCTACGGCCCGCAGCGCAACCACATCGACAGCTGCTACTTCGGCAAGCTCTCGATCCTGAACGGCGCGATCAAGCACTCCGGCGACAATCTCACGGGCGAGGGCGGCGGCGACGACGAGGTGATCGTCGTGGACCTCGGCCGTATCCCCCAGGAGGTGACCGGCCTGGTCTTCACGGTGAACAGCTTCTCCGGCCAGAAGTTCACCGAGGTGGCGAAGGCCTACTGCCGCCTCCTGGACGCGGCCACCGGCGAGGAGCTGGTCCGCTTCGATCTCACCACCGCGGAGCCCCAGACCGGCGTGATGATGGCCAAGCTCATCAAGCAGTTCTCCGGCGAATGGGAAATGACGGCCCTCGGCAACTTCGTCAAGTCCCGCACGGTCCGCGGCATGGTCAAGCCCTCGGCCCAAGCCCTGTAGACAGCCACCACACCGGCCCCACCCCGCCGCAGCCGCCGACGCACCCGGGGGCGGGGCCGTGCCGGTGTGTCACGTTCGCAGCGTACGGCTCCCGCTGGCAACGCCCACCCCCGTGGAAACACAGGGCAGTGCGCACGGGAGGCTGCTAACG
>NZ_JBHWZP010000616.1:0-1781 GCF_042728395.1 Streptomyces sp. NPDC060205 | reverse complement strand
TTTCCACCCCACCCCCTTCACGCGCGGGCGGTCACCGGTGGCTGAACCACGCCATCGCCGGCAGTGCCCTGTCGTCGTAGCCGAACAGGGCCTGGTTCTCCCAGCCGTTGCCGGACGAGGGGTCCGTCGGGTCCCAGCCGTTGCCGGTCACCGCGGTCCAGGTGGACTCCCAGTAGAAGATGCCGAGGCCGCGGCCGTTCGGTACGGCCTCCACGATGCTCGCGACGTCCTTCATCCACTGGGTCTGGCCCGCCGTCGAGGCGGCGTAGCCGGGGACGAGTTCACTCGCGAGGTCGATGATGTTCTCGGTCGCGTCCTCGCTGTCCAGCCGGAAGGGATAGGCCGTCTCGGCGAGGTAGACCGGCTTGCCGTAGCGGGACGCCGCGTCGTCCAGGGTCGTCTGGAAGTCGGCGAGCGTGCCGTGCCAGTAGCCGTAGTACGACAGGCCGATCACGTCGAACTTCACGCCGTTGGAGACGGCGCTGTCGAACCACCAGCGGGTGCCGGCCAGGTCGCCGCCCTTGGCGAGGTGGATCGCCACGGTCGTACCGGAGTTGACCGCCTTGACCGCGTCGTAGCCCGAGTTGAGCAGTCCGGCGAGCTGCGACCAGTTCGAGGTGGAGCCCTCGTTCCAGAGCATGCCGCCGTTGATCTCGTTGCCGACCTGCACCATGTCGGCGGTGGTGCCCTGGGCCTTCAGGGCGTTCAGCACGTCGTACGTGTGGTTGTAGACGTCCGTCTTCAGCTGGCTGTAGGAGTGGCTGGACCAGGCGGCGGGCTTGGCCTGGGCGCCCGGGTCGGCCCAGGTGTCCGAGTAATGGAAGTCGACGAGGAGCTTCATGCCCTGCGCCTTGACGCGCTTGGCGACGGCGAGGACGTGCGCCTTGTCGTTGTAGCCGTCGGCGGGGTTCACCCAGACCTTGAGACGGGCGTAGTTCTGCCCGGCCGACCTGAGAAGGGCGAGGGCGTCGCCGGTGGTGCCGGAACTGTTCTTGTAGACGCCGCCCTTCGCCTCGCTCTTGGCGAGTGACGACACGTCAGAGCCCTTGATGGACAGGCCTGTTGATCCGGACATGAAGGTCAGGTCATCGACATTGATCCAGTTGCCGGCCTTGGCGTCCGAGGTGACGCTGATCGTGCACTGGTTGTTCGTCACCGCTATGGAGGTGACGATCCGCAGCCAGCCGCTGGACGACACCGGGATGTCGGTGCGCTGCTCCGCGCTGCCGCAGTTCTTGAGCGCGAGATAGGCGGAGTTCTGGCCGCCGCCCGAGCGCACCCACGCGGTGAGCTTGTACGTGCCGTTGGTGAGGCCGGAGAGGTACTGGTACGTCTCCACCTTGTACGCGGAGGCCGCGTAGTGCGTGAGCCGGTAGCTGCCGGTGTGGCCGCCCGCCTCGGTGAAGGAGGCCGCGGTCCGGCCTGCGGCCGAGTAGGCCGTCCAGCCGGTGGGGGTGGCGGTGCCGGTGCCGTTGGCTTCGAAGCCGGGGTTGGTGAGGGTGGTGGCCGCGGATGCGCTCTGCGCGGGCAGGAGGGTGAGGGCGAGGCCTGCTGCCAGGGGCAGGAGCAGGGCCTTGAGTGTGCGTCTGGGATGGAACATCGTCGTCGTTGTCCCTTCGACGTGATGTGGATGTGAACCCCGTGCGGTGACGGGGGGTTTCCTCGCCCCCGCCGCCCCTACCCTTCCCGTCACTGCATGGGGGCTGCGCCCCCTCGCCCCCCTTGATCGCGCTGCGCGCTCTTCCTCAAACGCCGGACGGGCTGAAAATCAGCCCGTCCGG
>NZ_JBHWZP010000615.1:0-1814 GCF_042728395.1 Streptomyces sp. NPDC060205 | reverse complement strand
CCCCTAGGCGCCTAGGGGCGCGGGGAACTGCGCGGGTGACCCCCACCGGGCCGCAGGTGAGGTCAAGGGGTTCGTGCCCCTTCAAGGGGGCGCGGGGAACTGCGCGACCAGCCCCCGCCGGGCCGCGGGTGCAGGCGCGCGGTCAAGCCCCCCGCCGACCGCAGGTCACGCGGTGGGGGAGTCGTCCAGCATCCGCAGCAGCAGGCCCCGCAGAGCCACCCGCTCCTCCCGCGACAACGTCGCCAACGGCTCACGAGCGAACCGCAGGGACAACCGCAGGTTCCGCGCGACGGCCCGCCCCTCCTCCGTCACAGCGGCCAGCTTCACGCGGCGATCGGACGGGTCCGGCCGCCGCTCCGCCAGCCCCCGCGCCTCCAGCCGGTCCACGATCCCGGTCACGTTCGACGGCTCGCACTTCAGCTTCTGCGCCAGCCGCCGCATCGGCAGCGGCTGCAGCGACAGCAGGCTCAGCAGCCGCGCCTGCGCCCCGGTCAGCGCGTGCTCCGCCGCCGCTTCCTCGTACTCCTCGTGGTAGCGGGCCACGACCGTGCCGATGAGGTCGACGACCTCAAAGGTCAGTGGATCGAACGAGGGAGTCTTCTCAGCGGCCATGCCCGACAGGCTACCCGGTTACTTGACATCATGAAATATTCAGGCGCATGGTTGTTTCACATACTGAAGCATTCTCATGTGTGGAAACCGTTGCACCAGGAAAGGCGCCCTTCATGACCGACACAGCCGAGCTCCCCGCCACCGGCCGCGAATGGCACCTCGTCAGCCGCCCGGTCGGCGTCCCCGAGCCCGAGGACTTCGCCCTGGTCGAGGCCGACCTGAAGCAGCCCGGCCCGGACCAGATCGTGGTGCGCAACAAGCACCTCTCCGTGGACCCGTACATGCGCGGCCGCATGAGCGCCGCTAAGTCGTACGTCGCCCCCTACGAGCTGGGCAAGGCCATGCTGGGCGGCGCGGTCGGCGAGGTCGTCGCCTCGAACGCGGACGGCTTCTCCGTCGGCGACCACGTCCTGCACGGCTTCGGCTGGCGCGAATACGCCGTCTTCGACGCCAAGCACGCCGTCAAGGTGGACCCCGACGCCGCGCCCCTGACCACGTACCTCGGCGTGCTCGGCATGACCGGCCTCACCGCGTACGCGGGCCTGCTGCGCACCGCGTCCTTCCAGGAGGGCGACTCCGTCTTCGTGTCCGGCGCGGCCGGCGCCGTCGGCAGCCAGGTCGGCCAGATCGCCAAGCTCAAGGGTGCCTCGCGGGTCATCGGCTCGGCCGGCTCCGACGAGAAGGTCAGGCTGCTGGTGGAGGAGTACGGCTTCGACGCGGCCTTCAACTACAAGAGCGGCCCGGTGAGCGAGCAGCTCAGGAAGGCCGCCCCGGACGGCATCGACGTCTACTTCGACAACGTCGGCGGCGACCACCTCGAAGCGGCCATCGGCTCCCTCAACCTGCGCGGCCGTATCGCCATCTGCGGAATGATCTCCGTCTACAACAACACGGAGCCGGCGCCGGGGCCGAAGAACCTCGCGCGCCTCATCGCCACGCGCGGCCGGATCCAGGGGCTCCTCGTCGGCGACCACTACGACCTGCAGCCGCAGTTCGTGCAGGAGGTCGGGCCGTGGGTCGCCTCGGGCGAACTCAAGTACCGGGAGACGGTTGTCGAGGGCATCGAGAACAACCTTGAGGCGTTCCTCGGGGTCCTGCGAGGCGACAACACGGGCAAGATGATCGTCACGCTCTGACCCCCACGCGGGTGGGGGCGGGCCCCAAGGATTGCGCAGTTCCCCGCGCCCCTAGGTACCTAGGGG
>NZ_JBHWZP010000614.1:0-1837 GCF_042728395.1 Streptomyces sp. NPDC060205 | reverse complement strand
CCCCTGAAAAGCGGGGCTGCGCCCCTGCTTTTCGCCCCTGAGGGGCGCGGGGAACTGCGCGACCAGCCACGACGGCGCCGCAGACGACAACACCCGGCCACCCGGTATCGCTGAGTGGTACGGGCCCCTTGCACCCGTGGGGCGGTTCCCCCACGCTGGCGGCGACCGGTCCCGTCCCCACGAGGAGCCAACGATGGGTCGCCGCCCCGCCCCCGCCCTGCTCGACATCCTGCGCGGCGAGGGCGTGGACCGCGTCTTCGGCAACCCCGGCACCACCGAACTGCCGTTCCTGGCAGCCCTCGCGGACGCCGAGCAGGCACCCGAGTACGTCCTCGGCGTCCACGAGGGCGCGGTCGTCTCCATGGCGGACGGATACGCCCGAGCCACCGGCAGGACCGCCTTCGTCAGCCTGCACATCGCGGCCGGCCTCGCCAACGGACTCATCGGCCTGCTCAACGCCCGCCGCTCACGCACCCCGCTGGTGGTGATGGCCGGTCAGCAGGACCGCCGCCACCTCCAGCAGGACCCCATGCTCAGCGCCGACCTCGTCGCGCTCGCCGCACCGGCAGTGAAGGCCGCGTACGACATCCAGCACGCCCGCGACCTGCCGCTCGCACTGCGCCGCGCCTTCGCGCTCGCCGCCAGACCGCCGGCCGGGCCGGTGCTCGTGTCCGTGCCCATGGACCTGCTCGCGGAGGACACCGAGGTCGAGGTCCCCGCCCGTACGCCGGCACCCAGACCCGCGCCGGCCGGCGGACTCGACAGGGCCGCCGTCCTGCTCGGCGCCGGGGCACGGCCCGTGATCGTCGCGGGGGACGGTGTGGGCCGCGAGGACGCCACGGCCGCGCTCGTGCGCACCGCCGAGGCCTGCGGGGCCCCCGTGCACCACCAGCCGATGGCGGACTTCCTGAACTTCCCGACCACCCACCCCCTGTACGCGGGGATGCTGCCACCGCGCCACGACGCGATCCGGGCCGCACTGGACCCGTACGACACCCTGTTCATCGTGGGAGCGCACGCCTTCACGCCGCACCACTACACCCCGGGCCCCGCGCTGCCGCCCGGCATCACCGTCGTCCAGCTCGACTCCGACCCGGACGAGATCGGCCGCAACTTCCCCGCCGACCACGGTCTCGTGGGCGCACTCGGGCCGTCCCTGGACCGGCTCGCCGAACTGCTGCCGGAACGCATTCCCGCGCACACCGCGAAGAGCAGAGTGCTGCGGGCCGGCGACCGGCACACGGCCGAACGCGGCCGTACGGAAGCCGCCGCGCGCGCCGCGTACTCCCCGGCACCCCTGGCCCCCTGGGCCGCCGCCCACGCCGTGGCGCGCGGACTGCCGCCCGGCACGGCGGTCGTCGAGGAGGCCATCACGGTGGGCCTGCTGCTGCGCAGACTCGTCCGCCTCGACCAGCCGGGCAGCTACACGCACACCGTCGGCGGCGGCCTCGGCTGGGGGATCGGCGCCGCGGTCGGCCGGGCGCTGGCCGAACCGGGCCGGCCCGTGGTCGCCGTGCTCGGCGACGGCTGCACCCTCTTCGGCCTCCAGGGCTTGTGGAGCGCGGCACGGTACGCGGCTCCCGTGCTGTTCGTGGTGATGGGCAACGGCGCCTACCGCACCCTCCAGGACACCTACGAGGCGAGAGGCGGCACCGGGACCTGCCCCGGCACCGAGCTGGGCCGCCTCGACTTCACCCAGGCGGCCCGCTTCTTCGGAGTCGACGCCGTACGCACGGGCAGCGCGGACCAACTGCGCGACCTCGTCGCGGGGGCCGGTGAACTGACACGGCCGATGCTCGTCGACGTACCCCTGCGCTAGGGCCTGTCTGACAATTCC
>NZ_JBHWZP010000613.1:0-1838 GCF_042728395.1 Streptomyces sp. NPDC060205 | reverse complement strand
GCTGGGAGCCGGGCGCGGCGTCGGCGCTCGGCGCGGTTCGCGCGAGAGCCTGCTTGGAGCTGGTCACTGGCCGAGCACGTCCTTGATCTCCTTGGTGGCAGCGTCCCAGCCCTGGTCCGGGGTCTTGCCCTTCTGCTCGACCTGGAGGATGCCGATGTCGGAGATGGCGGTGTTGATCGGCTGGTCCTTGACGCCGAAGATCTGCGTCGGGATGGTCTTGGCCGAGTCGGAGAAGATCTGCGTGATCGGCGCGTCCGAGAAGAACGTCGTGGTGGCGGCCTGCGGCTTCAGGCTCGCGTACGCCGACGGGGTGGACGGGAAGCTCGCCTGCTTGCCGAAGACCTTCGCCTGCTGCTCGGGGGCGGTCAGCCACTTCGCCAGCTTGATGGCCTCCTTCTGGTGCTTGCCCGCCGTGGGCACACCGATGAACGAGCCGCCCCAGTTGGCCGCGGTGGGCGCCGCCGCCACGTCCCACTTGCCCTCGCCGGCGTCACCGGACTTCTCCTGGATGTAGCCCAGCATCCACGCGGGGCATGCCACTGTCGCGAAGCCGCCGTTGGCGAAGGCCTGGTCCCACGGCTTGTCGAACTGCTTCAGCTTCGCCGACATGTTGCTGGTGGCCACCTCCATCGAGGCGTCCCAGGCCTTCTCCACACCGGAGGACTTGTCCCAGATGACGTTGCCGTCCTTGTCGTAGTACCGCTCGCTCTCGCCACCGAGCGCCGCGTTGTAGACCGAGGCGGCGGAGTCCACGAACTTGGTGCCCTTGGGCGCCTTCTTCATGTAGTCCTTGCCGACGTCGACGTACTTCGACCAGTCGCCCTTCCACTGCTCGGCGAGCTTGACGCGGTCCGTCTCCAGGCCCGCCGCCTTGAAGAGGTCCTTGCGGTAGCAGACCGCCATCGGACCGATGTCGGTGCCGAGGCCGATGGTCTTGCCGTCCTTGGTGGTGGCCTGAGCGGTCTTCCAGTCCAGCCACTGGGACTTGTCGACGTCCTTGCCGAGGTCGACGAACTTGTCGCCCTGCGTCTGGACCGCCTCGGCGATGTTGCCGACCTCGATCGCCTGGATGTCGTCCGTACCCGAACCGGCCTGCAGACGGGTGAGTGTCTTCGGCCAGTAGACGTCCGTACGGGTGGTGACGTTCTCCTTGATCGTGATGTCGGGGTTCTGCTTCATGTACTCGTCGTAGAGGCCGGCCTGCTTGTAGCCGAAGACCCCGAAAGTGCCGATGGTCAGCGTGGTCTTGCCACCGCCGCTGCCGCCGTCCGAGTCCGACGACCCGTCGTCCGAGTCCTCGGCGCAGCCGGCGAGCAGCCCCGTCGTCAGCGCGGCCACGGCCGCGAGGGCCATCAGCCTGCGGGACCCGCGGGTACTCGTGCGCATTGCGTCCTCCTGTTGCCTGACGTGCCGACCCCCCGGCCAACTGCGTTGTTGGGCCCGTTAGTTCATGCTGCGGCTCGGGCGGGGAACGTGCGGGATGTGTATGTGTCAGGTACTGTGGGAGCGCTCCCACAGGTGATGTGTTGAAGGTTCGTCGCTCGGCGCGGGGGTGTCAAGGGAGAGGACGCAGAGACGTGTCTTCAGTTATCGGGCTGTTAGCTAACGCCGGCGGAGACGGCGAGAGTAGGTCTCCGACGGTTGCGGGACGGCTTCGGGCAGGCTCCGGATCGGCTTCGGAGTGGGTCGGGGTGGTCTCCGGGCGGGCCCTGGGCCCCTGCGGTGGGCTTGCGTTCTGGCCGCGGGTCCGGTGGGGGCTCGTCGCGCAGTTCCCCGCGCCCCTGAAAGCGGGGCTGCGCCCCCGCATCCGAGGGCGGGGCGAAGCCCGCCCCGAGGGG
>NZ_JBHWZP010000612.1:0-1863 GCF_042728395.1 Streptomyces sp. NPDC060205 | reverse complement strand
CGGCTTGTCCGTTCACTCTCACCAACGTCCAGGGGGGCACCCGTGCAGAACCTCGCCTCATCACCCTTGCTCGACGCCGAAGCGCTCATATCGACCTTCGGCCTGCTGGGCATCATGGCCACCGTCTTCGCCGAGTCCGGCTTGATCGTCTGCTTCTTCCTGCCCGGCGACTCGCTGCTGTTCACGGCGGGGCTGCTCGTGGCCAACGACCAGTTCCTGCATCAGCCGCTGTGGGTGGTCATGCTCGCCATCGCCGCCGCAGCCATCCTGGGCGATTCGTTCGGCTATGCGTTCGGGCGCAAGATAGGCCCTGCACTCTTCCGGCGTCCCAACTCCCGTCTTTTCAAGCAGGAGAACGCCGAACGAGCCCAGGAGTTCATGCTCAAGCACGGCCCCAAGGCTCTGGTGATGGCCCGCTTCATCCCCGTCTTCCGTACCTTCATCCCCATCACCGCCGGCGTCGGGCGCATGGCCTACCGCACGTTCTTCCTGTTCAACGTGCTGGGCGCGGTCCTGTGGTCGGTCAGCCTGACTCTCGTCGGCTACTACCTGGGTCAGATCGCCTTCGTCCGCGACAACATCGAGGGCATCGTCATCGGCATCGTTCTCGTCTCCGGCATCCCCATCATCATCGAAGGCATCAAGATGCGGCGCCGCGCCCGCAGTGCCGCAGCCGCAGACCAGGCACCGTCCACCGCACCGGCCGCCACCCCTGAAACGGAGCTGCCCCGCATATGATCTCCGCAGAAGAATTCTGTTACCTGCTCGCCGACCGTGGCTTCACGTTCGCCAGTGGCGTTCCCTGTTCTCATTTCGGTGGGCCGATCGCACACCTGAGCACGCGCCCGGGCCGGTACGTGCCGGCCCCCAACGAAGGCAACGCGCTGGCGGTGGCCGCCGGTGCCGCCCTTGGCGGGCAGCGTGCCTACGTGATGCTGCAGAACTCCGGTCTCGGCAACCTCATCAACCCGCTCACCTCGCTGGTGATGACCTACAAGCTGCCGATCCTGACCTTCACCAGTCTGCGCGGCTGGCCCGACCCGGCCACGGACGAGCCGCAGCACGAAGTGATGGGACCGGCGACCCCCAAGCTGCTCGACAGCGTCAACACCCCCCACCACACCCTGTACGCACAGGACGGGGTGGAGGAGTTCTCCGCGATCCTGGAGAAGGCGGAGAAGGACCTGGCCGAGCAGCGGGCGCCGTTCGTCCTGGTCGAACGCGGGGCCATCGGCAAGGCCACCGCGGCCAATGACCCGCACACCGAAGGGCTGCCGGCCTCGGAGGCCATCCGGATCGTCACTACGGCCACGCCTCAGGCCGCCGTCATCGCCACCACGGGCTTCACCGGTCGTGACACGTTCGCCGTGGCCGACGCGCCGGGCACCTTCTACATGCAGGGCTCCATGGGGCACGCCTCCTCCATCGGCCTGGGTGTGGCGCTGACGCATCCGGAGCGGCCCGTCGTGGTTCTGGACGGGGACGGCGCGCTGCTGATGCATCTCGGCTCGTTGTCGATGATCGGCAGTGAGGCGCCCGCCAACCTGATCCACGTCGTGCTCGACAACCGGGTCCACGAATCAACGGGCGGGCAGGCCACCACATCAGCGACCACCTCGTTCCCCGACATGGCGACAGCCGCCGGGTACGCCAGCGCGGTCGTCTGCGACCGCGAGGACGCCCTGCAGGCTGCGATGTCACGGGCCCAGGCGACTCCCGGCCCGCACCTGGTCTGCGTCAAGACGCTGCCTCGCACGGGGGCCATGCCGCCGCGCGCGACCAACGCGCTCAGCACGCTGGACATCCGGGACCGCTTCCAGAGCGATCTTCGACAGTAACGCGCCTACAACGAAGGGGGTGTTC
>NZ_JBHWZP010000611.1:0-1957 GCF_042728395.1 Streptomyces sp. NPDC060205 | reverse complement strand
GACCTGCACATGAGGCCGGGCCAGCAGCTCAAACCCCAGCGCCCCCTACCTGCTGTGGCTGCTGGCCCGCGCCAACCGGGTCGCCGGAGCTTCACGGCATCTTTATGTCGCCCTCTGTCGCTATTCGGAGAATTTTGACCGATATAGGGGTGTGACTCGGGCCACGCAGATTGGGCGTAACACTCTTCGGGACAGCGCGATGACCTAAGAGGTGACAGCCGAGTAGGGAATATGGGCGCCGCTTCAGGCGCTGTGACTCTCCCCGGCTCCCGCCCGCGCCGTCGGCCCATTCCAAAGTCGGCGGTCGTCGGCTCCTCTCCGCAGTGGACGGGGCCGGAAGCCGTTTTCCAACGTTCCGAGAGGTTGTTCGTGTCGGCCAGCACATCCCGTACGCTCCCGCCGGAGATCGCCGAGTCCGTCTCTGTCATGGCGCTCATTGAGCGGGGAAAGGCTGAGGGGCAGATCGCCGGCGATGACGTGCGTCGGGCCTTCGAAGCTGACCAGATTCCGGCCACTCAGTGGAAGAACGTACTGCGCAGCCTCAACCAGATCCTCGAGGAAGAGGGTGTGACGCTGATGGTCAGTGCCGCGGAGCCGAAGCGCACCCGGAAGAGCGTCGCAGCGAAGAGTCCCGCCAAGCGCACCGCCACCAAGACCGTCGCGGCGAAGACGGCGACGGTCAAGAAGGCCACCGCCACCGCCACGCCGGCGATGCCCGAGGTCGACGATCCCGCCGAGGACGCGACCGCCAAGAAGGCCGCGGCCAAGAAGACGACCGCCAAGAAGGCGGTCGCGAAGAAGACCGTCGCCAAGAAGACGGCGGCGAAGAAGACCACCGCCAAGAACGCCGACGCCGAGCAGGGCGACGACGAGGCGACCGAGGAGACTCCGGGTACGGCCAAGGCCGGCGAGGAGCCCACCGAGGACGGCGCTCAGGGCTTCGTGCTGTCCGACGAGGACGAGGACGACGCGCCCGCGCAGCAGGTCGCCGCGGCCGGTGCCACCGCCGACCCCGTCAAGGACTACCTCAAGCAGATCGGCAAGGTCCCGCTGCTCAACGCCGAGCAGGAGGTCGAGCTCGCCAAGCGCATCGAGGCCGGTCTGTTCGCCGAGGACAAGCTGGCCAACGCCGACAAGCTCGCGCCGAAGCTCAAGCGCGAGCTGGAGATCATCGCCGAGGACGGCCGCCGCGCCAAGAACCACCTCCTGGAGGCCAACCTCCGTCTGGTGGTCTCGCTGGCCAAGCGTTACACCGGCCGCGGCATGCTCTTCCTGGACCTCATCCAGGAGGGCAACCTCGGTCTCATCCGCGCGGTGGAGAAGTTCGACTACACCAAGGGCTACAAGTTCTCGACCTACGCCACGTGGTGGATCCGTCAGGCGATCACCCGCGCCATGGCCGACCAGGCCCGCACCATCCGTATCCCGGTGCACATGGTCGAGGTCATCAACAAGCTCGCGCGCGTGCAGCGCCAGATGCTTCAGGACCTGGGCCGCGAGCCCACTCCGGAGGAGCTGGCCAAGGAACTCGACATGACCCCCGAGAAGGTCATCGAGGTCCAGAAGTACGGTCGTGAGCCGATCTCCCTCCACACCCCCCTGGGCGAGGACGGCGACAGCGAGTTCGGTGACCTCATCGAGGACTCCGAAGCGGTCGTCCCGGCCGACGCGGTCAGCTTCACGCTCCTCCAGGAGCAGCTGCACTCCGTCCTGGACACCCTGTCCGAGCGCGAGGCGGGCGTCGTCTCGATGCGCTTCGGTCTCACCGACGGTCAGCCGAAGACCCTCGACGAGATCGGCAAGGTGTACGGCGTGACGCGCGAGCGCATCCGCCAGATCGAGTCCAAGACGATGTCGAAGCTGCGTCACCCGTCCCGCTCGCAGGTGCTGCGCGACTACCTGGACTAGGCCTCGGCCGCAGTACGTCACCGAGGGCCCGGCTCCCCGTCATGGGAGC
>NZ_JBHWZP010000610.1:0-1965 GCF_042728395.1 Streptomyces sp. NPDC060205 | reverse complement strand
CCCCCGCCCACCCGTGGCTTGTTACTTGTCCGCAGGGGCGTCCGGGCTCGGGACCAGGTCCCGGTCCTGAGCCGCGTCGAGCTCGGGCTCGGGCTCCGCGTCAGCCGAACGCGCCTTCCCGCGCCCACCCAACAGCGCAGCCACCGGCTCGGTGTACCGCGCCGTCAGCGGCCCCACGATCACCAGGATCAGTACATACGCCGTGGCCAGCGGCCCGAGCCGCGGTTCGATCCCCGACGTCACCGCCAGCCCCGCGATGACGATCGAGAACTCGCCGCGTGCGACCAGCGTCCCCCCGGCCCGCCACCGCCCCTTCGACGAGATCCCGGCCCGCTTCGCGGCCCAGTACCCCGTCGCGATCTTCGTCCCGGCGGTGACCACGGCCAGCGCCAGCGCGGGCAGCAGCACGGGCGGAATGCTCGCCGGATCCGTGTGCAGTCCGAAGAAGACGAAGAACACGGCCGCGAACAGGTCCCGCAGCGGCGACAGCAGCCCGTGCGCCCCCTCGGCCACCTCGCCCGACAGCGCGATCCCGACGAGGAACGCCCCCACGGCGGCCGACACCTGCAGCTGCTGCGCCACACCGGCCACCAGCAGGGTCAGCCCCAGCACCACGAGCAGCAGCTTCTCGGGGTCGTCGCTCGACACGAACCGGGAGATGTGGCGGCCGTACCGCACCGCGACGACGAGTACGAGCCCGGCGACACCGAGCGCGATCGCGAGCGTGGCACTGCCCGCCGCGAGCCCCGCACCGGCCAGCAGCGCGGTGATGATCGGCAGGTAGACCGCCATGGAGAGGTCTTCGAGGACCAGGATGCTGAGGATGACCGGGGTCTCACGGTTGCCGAGCCGCCCCAGGTCGCCGAGGACCTTGGCGATGACGCCGGAGGAGGAGATCCAGGTGACTCCGGCGAGGACGACGGCGGCGACCGGCCCCCACCCGAGCAGCAGCGCCATCGCGGCGCCGGGCAGGGCGTTCAGGGCGGCGTCGACGAGGCCCGCCGGGTACTGGGTCTTGAGGTTGGAGACCAGGTCGGTCGCCGTGTACTCCAGCCCGAGCATCAGCAGCAGCAGGATGACGCCGATCTCGGCGCCGATCGCGACGAACTCCTCGCTGGTGCCCAGCGGCAGCAGCCCGCCCTCGCCGAAGGCCAGTCCGGCCAGCAGATAGAGGGGGATCGGTGAGAACTGGAAGCGTCCGGCGAACCGGCCGAGCAGCCCCAGACCGAGGATGATCGCGCCGAACTCGATCAGGAAGACCGCGGACGAATGCACGTGTCACTCCCTTCCGAGTATGGTCGCGGCCGACTCCACGCCCTCGCGGGTGCCGATCACGATGAGGGTGTCGCCGCCCGCCAGGCGGAAGTCCGGTGCCGGCGAGGGGATGGCTTCGGCGCGGCGCAGTACGGCGACGATCGAGACGCCGGTCTCGGTGCGCATGCAGGTCTCGCCCAGCAGGCGGCCGTTCCAGTGCGAGGTCGAGGACAGCTCGATGCGTTCGGCGACGAGGCCCAGTTCGGTCGTGGACAGCAGGCTGGGGCTGTGGTGGGCGGGCATCAGGGCGTCGATGAGCGCCGCGGATTCTCCTGCGGAGAGCCGGACGGAGAGGGCGCAGGCGTCCGGGTCGTCCTTGCGGTACGCGCTCAGTGTGCGGCCGCCGTCGCGGTGCGCGACCACCGAGATGCGGCGTTGTTCGCGGGTCGTGAGGTCGTACCGCACCCCGATTCCCGGCAACGGCGTACTGCTCAGGCGTGGAGTGCCCATGGCTGGTCCCCTGTCCGATGTCGATCTGCTGATCCGTTCACCCTACGGCGGGCTGCGGAATGGTTTCCTCTACGGCCTGGCGGGGCCGGTCGCGCACGTCTTCACCTGCGGGCCGGTGGGGGCCGGTCGCGCAGTTCCCCGCGCCCCTGGGGGGTGGGGGTTCGCCGGGACGTCGGGTGCGGGCCGTACGTGGCTGGCCGC
>NZ_JBHWZP010000609.1:0-2064 GCF_042728395.1 Streptomyces sp. NPDC060205 | reverse complement strand
CCTGACGGGGCGCGGCCCTGATGGGGCGCAGCCCCTCTCAGGGGCGCGGGGAACTGCGCGGCCCGCCCCCACCGGGCCGCAGAGGACGACGTGTGCGCCGTCTCTCACACGCTCTCGCGCCACAGACTCGTGATCGGCAGGCGCCGGTCCTTGCCGAAACCCTTCGCCGAGATCTTCGTACCCGGCGGGTACTGCCGCCGCTTGTACTCGGCCGTATCCACCATCCGAAGCGTCTTCGTGACCACCTCGGCGTCGAACCCCGCCGCCACGATCGCGTCGGCCCCGGTGTCCCGGTCGACGTACAGCTCCAGAATCGCGTCCAGGACGGGATAGTCCGGCAGCGAGTCCGTGTCGACCTGCCCCGGCCGCAGCTCGGCGCTCGGCGGCTTGGAGATGGAGTTCTCCGGGATCGGCGGCGTCTGCCCCCGCTCGGCCGCGGCCCGGTTGCGCCACTCGGCGAGCCGGAAGATCGACGTCTTGTAGACGTCCTTGATCGGCCCGTACGCGCCCACGGAGTCGCCGTACAGCGTCGAGTACCCCACCGCCAGCTCGGACTTGTTGCCCGGCGCCAGCACGATGTGCCCCTCCTGGTTGGACAGGGCCATCAGCATGGTGCCGCGCAGCCGCGACTGGAGGTTCTCCTCGGCCAGCCCGGTCAGCCCCAGCGACTCCATGTACGCGTCGAACATCGGCTCGATCGGTACGGTCCGGAAGTTGAGCCCGGTCCGCCGCGCCAGCTCGGCCGCGTCGCCCTTGGAGTGGTCCGAGGAGTACTTGGACGGCATCGACACGCCGTACACGTTCTGCGCGCCGAGCGCGTCGCAGGCGATCGCGGCGACGAGCGCGGAGTCGATCCCGCCCGAGAGCCCGATCAGCACGGAGCGGAAACCGTTCTTCGCGGCGTACGCCCGCAGGCCCACCACGAGCGCGGAGTACACCTCCTCGTCGGCGTCCAGCCGCTCGGCGTACCCGCCGGACAGCTCCGCTTCGTACGGCGGCAGCGGCTCGTCGGAGATGACGAGGTGATCGATGCGCAGCCCGTCGTCCACGACGCCCGAGGGCGGCACGGGGGCGGCGGCGGGCAGGTCCAGGTCGAGGACGACACACCCCTCGGAGAACTGGGGCGCCCGCGCGACGACCTCGCCGTGCCGGTCCACGACGATCGAGTCGCCGTCGAAGACCAGCTCGTCCTGGCCGCCGATCATGGCCAGGTAGGCGGTCGTGCAGCCGGCCTCCTGCGCGCGCTTGCGCACGAGGTCGAGGCGGGTGTCGTCCTTGTCGCGCTCGTACGGGGAGGCGTTGATCGACAGCAGCAGGCCCGCCCCGGCGGAACGGGTCGCCGGGACCCGGCCGCCGTCCTGCCAGAGGTCCTCGCAGATGGCGAGCGCCACGTCGATGCCGTGCACCCGGACGACCGGGAGGGTGTCGCCGGGCACGAAGTAGCGGAACTCGTCGAAGACGCCGTAGTTCGGCAGGTGGTGCTTGGCGAAGGTGAGGACCACCTCGCCGTGGTGCAGCACCGCCGCGGCGTTGCGCGGGGCGCCGGCCGGCTGCCCGTACCTGGGCTGGGCCTTCTCGGAGCGGTCCAGGTAGCCGACGACGACCGGCAGCTCCCCGAACCCCTCCTCGGCGAGCCGTGCGGCGAGGGCGTGCAGGGCCGCGCGGGACGCCTCCACGAAGGACGACCGCAGGGCCAGGTCCTCCACGGGGTAGCCGGTCAGCACCATCTCGGGGAACGCGACGAGGTGCGCTCCCTGCTCGGCGGAGTGCCGGGTCCAGCGGATGACCGCCTCGGCGTTCCCGGCGAGATCGCCGACGGTCGAGTCGATCTGATTCAGGGCGAGGCGTAGTTGAGGCACGGACCCAGTGTAATCGTCAAACCGACGTTATGGCCTCCCGACCCCACCGCACTCCTGCCGTATCCACGCCTCTGTTCTTACCTGCGGGCCCGGTGGGGGTTGGCCGCGCCGTTCCCCGCGCCCCTGAAAGCCGGGCCCGGTGGGGGCTGACCACGTGCTTCCCCGCGCCCTTCAAAGACAAAGGATTGCGCCGTTCCCCGCGCCC
>NZ_JBHWZP010000608.1:0-2072 GCF_042728395.1 Streptomyces sp. NPDC060205 | reverse complement strand
CCCCTAAAGGCTCGGCTGCGCCTTCGCCCCCTCAGGGGCGCGGGGAACTGCGCAGTCTTTTGTCTTTAGGGGCGCGGGGAACTGCGCAGTCTTTTGGGTGCGCCCACGTCGGCCGGACGGCTAGTCCAAGCCTTCCGCCGCGCGGCGTTCGCGGAGGGCCAGGATCGCCCGTCGGCGAGCCAGCCGGTGCTGGCGGCGGATCTGCGCCTCCTGATACCGCCGCTCGTCCCGCTCGGTCTCGGGACACACAGGCGGCACCGGACGCGGCTTCCCGTCCGCGTCCACCGCCGCGAACACGAGATACGCAGACCCCACCTGCTGTGGCGGCGTCGACTCGTTCCACCGCTCGGCGAGCACCCGGACGCCGACCTCCATGGACGTACGCCCGGTCCAGTTGACCTGTGCCTTCACATGCACCAGGTCACCTACGCGGACGGGCTCCAGGAACGCCATCTCGTCCATGGACGCGGTGACGGCGGGCCCGCCCGAGTGCCGCCCCGCCACGGCCCCCGCCGCGTCGTCGACGAGCTTCATGATCACCCCACCGTGCACCGTCCCGAGCAGGTTGGTGTCGTTGTGGCTCATGATGTGGCTGAGGGTGGTCCGGGACGCCGAAGTCGGCTTGCCCGGAATATCGGATTCCGGGGTGGTGGCCTGGTCTGTCATGCCGCCCACCCTATGCCGGGGCGCGCAAGGGCCGCTTTGCATCAGCTTGGCAACAGCCCTGATCCGATTTTCCGAAGACCCTTGTATGCCACACCCTCGGGCACTGCACACTGGGTCGCATGAACGATTGGCCCCAGGGATGGTCCGGAAACAACGGCGGCGACCGCCAAGGCCGCGGCAGCGCGAGCGCCCAGCCCGAGGGTGCCCGCGTGATGCGGCAGGTGCAGCGCGGCCCGGCCGGCGCCCCGCACTCCTCGGCACCTCCTCACGGGGTCCCGCCGCAGCAGTCGTACACCGACGGTCACGGTGACAACGGCTACGACGGATACAACACGGGGCAGGTCTACGGGGGCGGTGGCGGTCCGCAGGGCCCCGGTCCCGGCGGCCGGCCCGGCCGCCCCGCGCCGGACTGGCGCAAGCGGATCAAGTGGATCTCGATCACCGTGGTCACGCTGCTCGTCGTGGTGACCGTGGGCACGTACTTCTGGGCCGACTCCAAGCTCAACCGGGACGTCGACCTGTCGAAGGTCATCGACCGTCCCGACGCGGGCGAGGGCACGAACTACCTGATCGTCGGCTCCGACAGCCGCGAGGGCATGTCCGCCGAGGAGAAGAAGAAGCTCCACACGGGCTCCGCCGACGGCAAGCGCACGGACTCGATGATGATCCTGCACGTGGGCGACAACGGGAACACGATGATCTCGCTGCCCCGCGACTCGAACGTGACGATTCCCACCTTCAAGGGCTCCGAGTCCGGCAAGACCTTCCAGGGCACCGGCCGCCAGGTGAAGCTGAACGCCGCGTACGCGGAGGACGGCCCCGAGCTGCTCGTGCGGACCGTAGAGGCCAACACGGGACTTCGTATCGACCACTACGCGGAGATCGGCTTCGCCGGCTTCGCCAAGATCGTCGACTCCGTCGGCGGCGTGGAGATCGAGATCCCCAAGGGCGGCATGAAGGACACCAAGTCCGGCGCCGACTTCGAGGCGGGCAAGCAGACCCTCAACGGCGAGCAGTCCCTGGCCTTCGTCCGCACCCGGTACGCGCTCGCGGGCAGCGACCTGGACCGTACGAAGAACCAGCAGAAGTTCCTCTCGGCGCTCGCCAACCAGACGGCGACCCCGTCCACGGTCCTGAACCCCTTCAAGCTCTACCCGACGCTCAGCTCCGGCCTCGACACCCTCACCGTCGACAAGGACATGTCGCTGTGGGACCTCGGCTCGATGTTCCTGGCCATGAAGGGCGTCACCAGCGGCGACGGCAAGTCGATGAACATGCCGATCTCGGGCAACACCGGCAACGGCAACCTCCAGTGGGACACCGCGAAGGTCAAGCAGCTGGTCGAGCAGCTGAAGAACGACGAGAAGGTCACGGTGACGAGCGACCGGTAGGCCACACCTGACACA
>NZ_JBHWZP010000607.1:0-2073 GCF_042728395.1 Streptomyces sp. NPDC060205 | reverse complement strand
CCCCTGAGGGGCTCAGGGGCGCGGGGAACTGCGCAATCCTTTAGGCCCGCCCCCACTCGGCCGCGGACAAACCATCCGCACCCCAGTGGAACGTGTCGGTGAGCTGTCGGTGGTTTGTCGGTGGGGGGTGCGACGTTGGTGGCATGACGCGAATCGACAACGAGCCCCGGCAGGACGCCGTCAGCGTGCGGGGACTGGTCAAGCACTACGGCGAGACCAAAGCACTGGACGGCGTGGACCTGGACGTGCGCGAGGGCACGGTCCGCGGCGTGCTCGGCCCGAACGGCGCCGGCAAGACGACCCTCGTACGCATCCTCTCCACCCTCCTCATACCCGACGCGGGCCGCGCCACGGTCGCCGGTTTCGACGTCGTGCGCCAGCCCCGCCGCCTGCGCCGCGTAATCGGCCTCACCGGCCAGTACGCCTCCGTGGACGAGAAGCTGTCCGGCCGCGAGAACCTCTATCTGATCGGCCGGCTCCTCGACCTGACCCGCAAGGACGCCCGCACCCGCGCGGACGAACTCCTTGAGCGCTTCTCGCTCACCGACGCGGGCAAGCGCCCGGCGAGCACGTACTCCGGCGGTATGCGGCGTCGCCTCGACCTCGCCGCGTCCATGATCGGCAGTCCGACCGTCCTGTTCCTGGACGAACCGACGACCGGCCTGGACCCACGTACGCGGCAAGAGGTGTGGGGCGAGGTCAAGCGGATGGTCGGTGACGGTGTCACCGTGCTGCTCACCACGCAGTACATGGAGGAGGCCGAGCAGCTGGCGAACGAGCTGACGGTCATCGACCGCGGCAAGGTCATCGCCAACGGCGGCATCGACGAGCTGAAGGCGAAGGTCGGCGGCCGTACCCTGCGCATCCGCCCGGCCGACCCGCTGGAGCTGCGCCCCACGGCCGCCGCGCTCGACGAGTTCGGCCTCACGGGCCCGGGCAGCGCCACGGTGGACATCACCACCGGCACGGTCCTCGTCCCGATCCTCAGCGACGAGCAGCTGACCGCGGTGGTCGGCGCGCTCACCGCCCGGGGCATCACCCTCGCGGGCCTCAGCACCGAACTGCCCAGCCTGGACGAGGTGTTCCTCTCCCTCACCGGCCACCGGGCCACCGGACCGACCGATCCGGGCGACCCGCGCGACACCCCGGCCGACCGCTCCCACGAGACCTACGAGGAGGCCGCCGTATGAGCGCCGCCACCGTCATCGACAAACCCGCGGCGCTCGACACCGGCGACGATCCGCACGTCGGCCTGCGCGCCCATCTGCGGCACATCAGCGCCCTGGTCCGCCGCAACGTGCTGTGGATCCGCCAGGACCCGGAGTCGATGTTCGACGTCATCCTGATGCCGATCGTCTTCACGCTGCTCTTCGTGTTCGTCTTCGGCGGCGCGATCGCCGGCAAGGGCAACCAGGACGAGTACGTCAACTACGTCGTCCCGGGCCTCATGGCGATGATGGGCATGAACATCGCCATGGGCGTGGGCACCGGCTTCAACCAGGACTTCCAGACGGGCGTGATGGACCGCTTCCGGTCCCTGCCGATCTCCCGTGCCTCGGTCCTGATCGCCAAGATCTCCGTCGAGATCGGCCGGCTGCTGCTCGCCACGGCGATCCTGCTCGGGGTCGGTTTCCTGCTCGGCCTGTCCGTGTCGAACGTCCCCGGTCTGTTCGCCGCCATCGGCCTGGCCCTGGTCTTCGGCTCCTCCATCATGTGGATCTTTCTGACCATGGGCGTGGTGATGAAGAACGCCCAGGCCATCCAGGGAATGGGGTTCCTCGTGCTGATGCCCCTGCAGTTCGGTTCGTCGATCTTCTCGCCGCCGTCCACGATGCCGGGCTGGCTGCAGACCTTCACCGACTACAACCCGCTGTCGTCCCTCGCGGACGCGGCCCGGGGTCTGATGAACGGCGGCCAGCCGGTCGCCCACGACGTCATGATCACGCTGCTCTGGTCGCTCGTCATCACCGTGGTGATGGCGCCAGTCGCCATCCACAAGTACCGCACCAAGACCTGACCGTCCCGTGAGGGACCTTCTCGCATCAGACCAGGGCGGCGGCCTCCTCGAAGGAG
>NZ_JBHWZP010000606.1:0-2075 GCF_042728395.1 Streptomyces sp. NPDC060205 | reverse complement strand
CCACACCTTCGCCCACGGCGTCAGCCGAGGCGCCCGGAGGACGACAGCCTTGCGGCGCGGTACGAGTACGGTGCCCTCGATGTCGCGGTCGAGCCCGGCGAGGATGCGCAGGAGGGTGGACTTGCCGCGACCGGTTCGACCCAGGAGCGCCACGAACTCGCCCGGTCGGAGGGAGAGTTGCAGGTTGTCGATGACCGCGCGGCCGTCGAAGGCGCGGGTCAGCCCTTCCACGCGTACCGCCGGGACGGGTGTCGTCGGTCCGTGCTTCCGGCCGGCCGCCCGGGCGCCGGCTGAGCCGGAACCAGAGCCGGAACCGGAGCCGGAGTCGGAGTCGGCGGGAGTCTGCTGCGGGTCCACCGTCCGGTGAACGTCGGTCGCCATCGCGGCAACAGCCTTTCGAGAGGAACCGAGGAACCGAGGGAGCGCGCCCGGACCGTCAGGGGAGTCAGAGGTGTCAGGGGCGTCAGGAGCGGTGGGGCCGCGCTTCAGCGGCCCGGCTTCCGGCCCGGGTCAGGCGGGCACGAAGCGGCGGGGCCGTGCAGTGGCGCGGCGGGGCAAAGCGGGTGGTGGGACGGCGTCAGCGGCCGGTGCGACACGCGGCGGAGGCCACCCGCAGCAGGTCGATGTGACCGCGCGTGGTGAGCAGAGCTGAACGCAACATGCCGCCGAACGTAGCCAGCCCGGTCGCATACGGTCAATGGTGTCTCGCGGAGTGGCGGCGCGTCTCATGGCCGCTCGGCGGAGGCATCGCGGGTGTGGAACCCCGCACACGGGTGCGGGATGGGTCAGGATTGGCTCATGTCCGATGCCTTCACCACCCGTGTCCTGAACATCTCCTCCGGCTCCACGGAAGCGGTCGTCGACCTCACCCGTGAGTGCGAGGCCTTCCTGCGGGAGGCGGCGGGCGGCCGTGACGGCCTGCTCAACGTCTTCGTGCCCCACGCGACCGCCGGCGTGGCCGTCCTGGAGACGGGAGCGGGCAGCGACGAGGACCTGCTCGCCGCCCTCCACACCCTCCTCCCCGCGGACGACCGCTGGCAGCACCGTCACGGGAGCCCCGGCCACGGCCGCGACCACGTCCTCCCGGCGCTCGTCCCTCCGCACGCCACGCTGCCGGTGATCGCCGGGCGGCTGGAGCTGGGGACGTGGCAGTCGGTGTGCCTGGTCGACACCAACAAGGACAACCCCGACCGCACGGTCCGGCTGAGCTTCCTGGGATGACCTTCCTGGGACGACCTTCCTGAGGTGATCTTCCCGGGGTGATCTTCCTGGGGTGAGCGGGATCGCCCTCCGCGCCGGGCCCAGTGTCAAGGTCGCGTCGCGAGTGATCGCGGCCCGTCTCAGAAATGTCTCAGGGCTGTCATGGCGTGAGCTGTGTCGTGAGGGCAGTCCGTGTTGTGGGTGACGAACCGCGAAACAGCGCGGTCGCAGCACGGGGAAGGCTCAACTGCCATGAAGAGCAAGCGCTTTGCAATGATCGCCGTATCCGCCGTCACGGGTGCGCTTCTGCTGACCGCCTGCAACGGGGAAGACGGTGTGACCGGTGCCGACCCCGCCGCGAGCGCCGAGGCCAGCCGCCCGGCCACCGACGGGCACGCCTCGTCCGGTTCGGAGCACGGCGGGGCGCAGGGCGTCGGCCGATGGGAGAAGAACGCGGCGGACGCGACCTTCTTCGGTTCGGTGATGACCGGTGCCGACGAGGTCCCGGTCGAGGGCGGTCCTGCCGTGGGGGACAAGGACGGGCACGCGCTCGCCCTGATGCGGATCCAGGGCGACCAGGTGTCCTACGCCTTCACCTTCAGCGGGATCCAGACGCCGACCCTGGGGCACCTCCACAAGGGCGTCAAGGGTGTCAACGGCGATGTGAAGATCCCCTTCTTCACGAAGAAGCTGGAGGACGGCAGGAAGTTCGTCTTCGGTACGGTCACCGTCGACGACAAGGACCTGCTGGAGGGCATCAAGGCCAACCCCGGCAACTGGTACTTCAACATCCACACCGGTGAGTTCCCGGGCGGTGCCGTCCGCGGCCAGGCCTACAAGCTCCCCTCCGGCGTCGACGTCCCCGACACCATGAA
>NZ_JBHWZP010000605.1:0-2120 GCF_042728395.1 Streptomyces sp. NPDC060205 | reverse complement strand
GGCCCGCCCCCACCGGGCCCGCAGACGAGGACGAAGGCCGGGGCGCAGCCCCGCCTTCAAGGGGCGCGGGGAACTGCGCGAACGGCCCCCACCGGGCCCGCAGACGAAGGGGGCAGGCAGGGGCGCAGCTCCGCCTGTCAGGGGCACGTGCAAGGCTGACGCGTCCACGTCACCGCGTGGCCACGGCCCGGCCACCCCGCGCTCCTAGGATCCGCCGTTGCGCGACCCCGTCCCCACCCGGCGGACGGACCAGCCCCGGCACCCCTTGGAGCGACAGTGGAACGTCGTACTCTCCTGCGCGCGGCCGTACTCGGCGGATCATCGGCCGTCCTCGGCGGAACCCTGTGGCGCGGCGCCGCCCACGCCGCCCCCGCCCAGCCCGGCACGGGCCCGTACGGAGCACTCGGCCCGGCGGACGCGAACGGCCTCAGACTGCCGAGCGGCTTCACCGGCAGGGTGATCGCCAGGTCGGGCCAGCCGGTCACCGGCACCTCGTACACCTGGCACAGCGCCCCCGACGGCGGAGCCTGCTACGCGGACGGCACCGGCTGGATCTACGTCTCGAACTCGGAGATCAACCCGTCCGGCGGCACGAGCGCGGTGAAGTTCTCGTCGGCGGGCGCGATCACGGGCGCGTACCGCATCCTGTCGGGCACCCGGCAGAACTGCGCGGGCGGCAGGACGCCGTGGAACACCTGGCTGTCCTGCGAGGAGGTGTCGCTCGGGTACGTCTACGAGACCGACCCGTGGGGTGTGAACGCCGCGGTGCGCCGGGACGCCATGGGCCGTTTCAAGCACGAGGCCGCGGCGGCCGACCCGGTGCGCAAGGTGGTGTACCTGACGGAGGACGAGACGAACGGCTGCCTGTACCGGTTCGTGCCGACGACCTGGGGCAGCCTCTCCGCCGGCACCCTCCAGGTCCTGGTCGCCGGAACGGCCACCTCCGGCTCCTTCACCTGGGCGAACGTGCCCGACCCGGACGGCTCCCCCACCACGACCCGTACGCAGGTGTCGGGGGCGAAGAAGTTCAACGGCGGCGAGGGCTGCCACTACGCCGACGACACGGTCTGGTTCACCACCAAGGGCGACAACCGCGTCTGGCAGCTCAACCTGAGCGCCAACACCTATGAGCTGGCCTACGACGACTCGCTCGTCACCTCCGGCACCGCCCCGCTGACCGGCGTCGACAACATCACGGGCACCGCCTCCGGCGACCTGTTCGTCGCCGAGGACGGCGGCACCATGGAGATCTGTGTGATCACGCCCGACGACGTGATCGCCCCGTTCCTGCGCCTCGACGGCCAGTCCGGCTCGGAGATCACCGGCCCCGCCTTCTCCCCCGACGGCACCCGCCTCTACTTCTCCAGCCAGCGCGGCACCAGCGGCAGTTCGTCCGGCGGCATCACGTACGAGGTGACGGGTCCGTTCCGCGCGTAACCCCCGGCACCGGGTGTACGGACGACGGACCCGTGAGCGGAGAGCTATCGTCCGGTCACGTCACGTTCGCATCACGGGTCCGTCATTCCGCCGCAGTACCGCGAGCCCCTCTCGTACTTTCGTCACCTCGCATCCGACTGATCACCCTCGTGATCATGCATACGGATATCGACAGATATCTGGGGGCTCACCGTGAACCTGTTCCGCAAGTCCGCCTCCGTGGCCGTCGCCGCGCTGGCCCTGGCCGCCGTGTCCGTCACCACCGCCGAGGCGCACGACGGTCTGCACCCGTTCAAGAACTGCACCGAGGCGTACGAGAACGGGTACTCCAACATCGTCAAGGGCGACGACCACTACGGCGAGCACCTGGACCGCGACAAGGACGGCATCGGCTGCGACAAGCCGCCCGCCGGTTTCGTCCCCGCGAGCGACCAGGACACGAGCACGGACGCCAAGGACGAGGGCGGCAAGGACGAGGGCACGGCCAGCGGTCAGCAGACGCCCGACCTCGCGGAGACCGGCGGCAGCGGCGCCACCCCGTACATCGCGGCCGGCGGCGCGGCCGTGCTCCTGGCCGGCGGCGGCGTGCTGTTCGCCCTGCGCCGGCGCCGCAACGCCGGCTGACGCACGGGCACACCGGCACACGGCGAGGAGGCGGCACCCCCGCACAGGGTGCCGCCCTG
>NZ_JBHWZP010000604.1:0-2160 GCF_042728395.1 Streptomyces sp. NPDC060205 | reverse complement strand
GGTCCCGAACCGGGGGCAGCGGCATACGGCCGTGCGTGCGGGTCAGTACGTGTTCCTGCTCAGTACGTGTTCACGCTCAGTACGTGTACGTGTTCAGCGTCGCCACCGCCGAGGCCGGTGAGCCCAGGTCGTAGCGGTCCACCGCGAGGAAGTTGGGCTTCTTGCGGGCGGCGGGCTGGCAGAACCGCTGGGCCCGGTCGGTGAGTTTGGTGTTGTCGGTGGTGGCGGTCGAGGCGATCGCCGCGTCCCGGAAGTGGTTCATCACGAAGAGCGGGCGGAAGGGCGGCGCCGTCGCCGTCAGGGGGACGTTGGTGCCCGCGTCGTACCAGCGGCTGTAGCAGGACCAGTCGGAGCTGCCGAGGCCCGAGCCCATGGACCAGTAGTTCTCCACGGTCCACTCGCGCTGGTACATGACGCCGAAGCTGTCCCGGGTGAGCCCCGCGGACTCGTCGGCGGAGCGGCTGTGGTCGGTGAACAGGAGCAGCCGGTCATTGGCGGCGATCAGGTCCGCCACCTTGGGCCAGCCGTTGGCGCGTACGCCGGTCAGGTCCGGGCGGTAGAGGACGTCGGAGAGGCCGTTCACCTTGGCCAGTTCACCGCGCAGGACCCCCGGGTCGACATAGTCCTCCAGGAACACCGTGACGATCTCACCGGGGTTCTGCCGCAGGAAGTCGACCATGCGCTGGAGGTCCACGTTCAGGGCCACCGGCCTGCTGACGAGGGTGCAGCTGTTGTGGCAGAGGATCGCGCCGTCCGGGGTCTGGTGGATGTCCAGCATGAATCCGCGTACGCCGTCGGTGAGTTGCTGGTTGATGCCCCGGCTCTGGTTCGGGACGAGGTTGACGAAGGGCGGCGCGAATCCGCCGTCGACGCCGTTGGCATAGGCGTTGTGGGAGGTGAGGAACGTGACCTGGTCCAGGGTGCGTTGACCCGCGGAGGGCATCGGGGAGGCCGGGGACGTCACGGGGGTCAGGTACCAGGCGGCGGGGTCGCCCGCCGCGCCGACCACGAGCTGCGCGGGGTAGTTGGCGCCGGAGGTCTTGGCGCCGACGGTCAGGTACTGGTCGGCGCCGGGCACCTTGAGGCGGTAGCGGTCGGTGCCCGTCGACGTGATCTCCCACGAGGCGTCCGTGCTCGCGCAGGCCACCGTTCTCGCCTGGCCACCGGACCGGCCCAGGCAGCTGCCGGCCGCGTCGGTGTTCTCCAGGACGTACGAGGTGCCGTTGGCCCGGAGCGTCCACTGCTGGCGGTCCTCGTTGCCCTTGGGGTTGCGCTGGACGACCGCTCCCCCGCTGTCGGCGGCGTTCAGGCCGGTGACCGCGCTCTGCACGTAGAACACGCCCGCGGTCGGCACCTCCGCGGCGTGGGAGGGGGCGGCCAGGGCGGTGGTCAGTGCCGCTCCGGCGGCGGTGAGGGCGAGCAGGGGGCGGTGTCCGGGCATGTCGGTGAGGTCCCTTCGGCAGCGCGGCGGCGCCTGGTCGGCGGCCGGGAATGTGGGGGGTCTGCGCGGGACACTCAATCGGGTTGGTATGTACCGGTCAATAGGGCGGTGTTTCGCGGGGCGGATGCCGGGCACCGCGTTACTCCTACGGGGAAAGAAACGATCACCGCGCCGGGAGGCCGCACATGAGCGACGACAACATGGCCGACGACGTCTACCAGCCCACGGGGACCAACGAGGAGCAGGCGGACGCGGCGCCGCTGGATCTTCAGGACGCGGTGGACGAACGTACGTACGACGATGTGCTCGACGAGGGCTATTCACCGCCCGAGAAGCCGCTGGGCGTCACCAAGAGCGGCACCACGGCCGCCGAGCAGCACGAGGGCGAGAGCCTCGACGAACGGCTGCGCCAGGAGGTCCCCGACGAGGAGGTCCCGGCCGGCGACGGCGTCGGCGACCTGCCCTACGGGGAGGGCGAGGCGACCGACCCCGAGGCCGGCGACGAGCGCGCGGGCCGGCTGGTGGCGCCCGACGAGGGCGCGCACGGGGACAGGACCAAGGAGGCCGTCGCCTCCGACATCGGCATCGACGGCGGGGCCGCGGGCGCCGAGGAGGCCGCGGTCCATCTCATCCCCGAGGAGGAGGAGCTGCCGCCGACACCTCTGCGGCGGGACTGATCCGACCGCACATGTCCCGCCCGCGCCCCGAGGGTCCCGGGC
>NZ_JBHWZP010000603.1:0-2165 GCF_042728395.1 Streptomyces sp. NPDC060205 | reverse complement strand
GGCAACCCCCACCGTCCCGCACCCATGAACGGGCCCGCGGCCCCCGAAAAATGAACGTCGGTCAGAAGCCCGGGCCGCCCGCCTTGTCGCCCGCTGCCGCCAGGCGGCCCCAGAGGAGGTCGGCCAGGGCCTGCACCAGTTCGGCGCGGGCGCAGGGGCGTTCGCCGAGCCACCAGTCGCCGGCGGCGTGCATCATGCCGACGATGCCGTGGCCCCAGACGCGGGCCAACTGCTCGCTGTTCGGGCCGAGATCGACGCGTTCCTCGATCACGTCGGCCAACTCCTCGCCCATGCGCCGCAGGAGGGGGAACGAGTACGCGCCCATGTCGAAGCCCTGGTCGTTCTGCGGGCCGCCCTCGGAGGGGTGCATGAGGAAGCGGTACACCTGGGGCCGGGCCTCGATCGCCGCGAGGTAGGTGTCGAGCGTGGCCTCCACGCGCTCCCGGCGCTCGGCGGGGGCGTCGAGCGCGGCGCGCAGCGCTCCGAGGAGGGCGTCGGTGTGCCGCTTGGCGAGGGCCGCGTAGAGTCCGCCCTTGTCGCCGAAGTGGCGGTAAAGGATCGGCTTGGTGATGCCCGCCTCCGCCGCGATGGCGTTCATCGAAGCGCCCGGGCCGTCGCGGAGCACCACCCGGTCGGCGGCCTCCAGCAGCTCGCGCCGTCGGCGGTCGGCGGACCTCTGCTGATCGGTCCGCTGCGTGGTGTCCATGATCTCTCCCCACCCGTGCTGATTCGGTGACGCCTGCGCAACGTAACACCATGCGCCGGCCCCGCCTCGAACGGGCTGCCGACCCGGAACGGGGAGTTGACTTTTACTACTGACCGGTAACAGGCTACCGTTACCGCAAGTAACACGTGAGTGCAGCGCTGGAGGGGACATGGCCGAGTTCACCATGGAGCTCAACGACGAACAGAAGGAGGTGCGGGACTGGATCCACGGCTTCGCCGCCGACGTGATCCGCCCCGCGGCCGCCGAATGGGACGAGCGGGAAGAGACTCCCTGGCCGGTCATCCAGGAGGCCGCGAAGGTCGGCATCTACTCCCTGGACTTCTACGCCCAGCAGTACTTCGACCCCACCGGCCTCGGCATCCCCATGGCCATGGAGGAACTGTTCTGGGGCGACGCGGGCATCGCCCTGTCGATCGTCGGCACCGGCCTCGCCGCGGTGGGCGTCCTCGCCAACGGCACCGAGGAGCAGATCGGCACCTGGATCCCTCAAATGTACGGCGACGCCAACGACGTCAAGGTCGCCGCCTTCTGCTCCTCCGAGCCCGACGCCGGCTCCGACGTCGCCTCGATGCGTACACGCGCCGTGTACGACGAGGCCAAGGACGAGTGGGTCATCAACGGTACGAAGACCTGGGCGACCAACGGCGGCATCGCCAACGTGCACGTGGTCGTCGCGGTCGTGGACTCCGAACTGGGCTCCAAGGGCCACGCGTCCTTCATCGTCCCGCTGGGCACGCCCGGTCTGTCGCAGGGGCAGAAGTTCAAGAAGCACGGCATCCGCGCCTCGCACACCGCCGAGGTCGTCCTGGAGAACGTCCGCGTTCCCGGCTCGTGCCTGCTCGGCGGCAAGGAGAAGCTCGACGAGCGCCTCGCCCGGGCCCGTGAGCGGGCCAGGGCGGGAGGCGGCGAGCGCCTGAAGAACGCGGCGATGGCCACGTTCGAGGCCTCCCGCCCGGCCGTCGGCGCCATGGCGGTCGGCACCGCGCGCGCCGCGTACGAGGTGGCCCTCGACTACGCGAAGACGCGCGAGCAGTTCGGGCGGCCGATCATCGACAACCAGGGCGTGGCCTTCCAGCTCGCCGACATGCGTACGTCGATCGACGCGGCGCGGCTGCTGGTGTGGCGGGCCTCCTGGATGGCGGTGAGCGGGAAGCAGTTCACGTCCGCGGAGGGCTCGATGTCGAAGCTGTTCGCCAGCGAGACGGCGAAGAAGGTGACCGGGCAGGCGATCCAGATCCTCGGCGGGAACGGGTACACGCGGGAGTACCCCGTCGAGCGGATGCACCGGGACGCGGCGATCTACACGATCTTCGAGGGCACGAGTGAGATCCAGCGGCTGGTGATCGCCCGCACGCTGTCCGGCATGCCGATCCGGTAGTGGGCGGGTGCGGGTCCGTCGTGGCTGAGCGCGCAGTTCCCCGCGCCCCTGGCGCCCAGG
>NZ_JBHWZP010000602.1:0-2197 GCF_042728395.1 Streptomyces sp. NPDC060205 | reverse complement strand
CCACCATAGTAAGCCAGTATACACTCCGCTAGCGCTACGTGACTGGTTCAGGGCTGCGCCCCGAAACCCGCCAAAAGCCTGACGCGCCTGCGGCTTGTCCAACCCCGCGCCGACCGGGAAAGGCTTTCCCGCCCGTCCCGGCGTTATCAGGAGACCGGTTTGTCAGAGAAACGGAACAAGATGCTCACCATGTGGGTGACGGAGGACGAGCACCGGCGGCTGCTCGAACGCTGTGACGGCAGGCAGCTGGCGGCGTGGATGCGGCAGACCTGTCTTGATGAAAAGCCTGCGCGTACCGGAAAGCTACCCTCGATCTCGCCGGCGCTGCTGCGCCAGCTTGCCGGCATGGGCAACAACCTGAACCAGATAGCCCGCCGCGTTAACGCCGGCGGCGGTACCGGCCATGACAGGGTGCAGATTGTGGCGGCGCTGATGGCAATCGATGCCGGCCTTGAGCAGCTGCGGCACGCCGTTCTTGAGAAAGGAACGGACGATGATCATTAAATTTCATCCGCGCGGTCGCGGCGGTGGCGCCGGGCCGGTGGACTATTTGCTGGGTAAAGACCGGCAGCGTGAAGGCGCCACCGTCCTGCAGGGCAAGCCGGAAGAAGTCCGGGAGCTGATTGATGTGTCGCCTTACGTGAAGAAATACACCTCCGGCGTACTGTCGTTTGCGGAGGCAGATCTGCCTCCCGGCCAGCGGGAAAAACTGATGGCCAGCTTCGAGCGTGTTCTGATGCCCGGCCTCGATAAAGATCAGTACAGCATTCTGTGGGTGGAGCACGCGGACAAGGGGCGTCTGGAGCTGAACTTTCTGATCCCCAATACCGAGCTGCTGACCGGCAGGCGGCTCCAGCCGTACTACGACCGCGCCGACCGGCCGCGCATCGATGCCTGGCAGACGGTGGTCAACGGCCGGCTGGGGCTGCACGACCCGAACGCGCCGGAAAACCGGCGGGCGCTGGTCACGCCGTCCGCGCTGCCGGAAGCGAAGCAGGAAGCTGCCCAGGCGATTACGCGCGGCCTGCTTGCCCTTGCCTCATCCGGGGAGCTGAAAACCCGTCAGGACGTCACTGAGGCGCTGGAAAGCGCAGGTTTTGAGGTGGTGCGCAGCACGAAAAGCAGCATCAGCATTGCCGACCCGGACGGGGGGCGAAACATCCGACTGAAGGGAGCCATCTATGAGCAGTCTTTTAACGCTGGCGAAGGACTTGGAGCAGAAATCGAAAGCGCAGCAGCAGAGTACCGGCGAGATGCTGAAAGCCGCATTCAGCGAGCACGAGCAGTCTGTCAGAGCGGAACTGAGCGCAAGCGCGAGGAGAATCAGCGACGCCATCAGCGCCCACGAACAGAGTATGAGCGAGGCGATGGAGAAAAACCGGCGGAGCGTGCTGCTGACAGCCGGGAGGGCATGGCTCACCATCCTGATGGTGTCAGCGCTGCTGATCGCCACGAGCGGGAGCATTCTGTGGTGGCAGGGGCAGCAGATAACCGACAATTACACACATCTTCGTCAGCAGGAAGATACCCTGGCGAAAATGACTGCCCGGACGTGGGGAGTGCGCTATCAGGAGAGCAGCGACGGCCGGAGGTTCCTTATCCTGCCGCCGGGGATGCAAGCCGAAGCCATCCCCTACGACGGGACGACCTGGATCCGCCTGAAACAGGAGTAGCGGAAAATGACAGAGCTGGAAAAGCAGTTGCTGACCGCATTAGAGCAGCTACATCAGGACTACTCGCAAAGGCTGGACGAATGGGAGAGCGCCTTCGCGGAATGGCAGAAGATGTCTGGGCTTATGCAACGGGAGAACGCGGTGCTGAACGAGCGCGTGTCGGACTTGAGCACGCAGGTGCTGAGTTTAAGCGAGCAGCTGCGCCGCTTGTCCGGGAACTGAATGCCACCGAGTTCCGGCAGGGGGAGAATGAGTATCAGAAAACACTGGAGCTGGAGCGCCAGCCGCAGAAAACCTACAAAGGACCGACGCTGGGCTGACGGATGCCGGCCCGTGATAAACCCCAAGAAGGGGTCGTTTGCGGGAGAGGGCGAAATCCTACGCTAAGGCTTTGGCCAACGATATTCTCCGGTAAGATTGATGTGTTCCCAGGGGATAGGAGAAGTCGCTTGATATCTAGTATGACGTCTGTCGCACCTGCTTGATCGCGGCCGCGATAGCTAGATCGCGTTGCTCCTCTTCTC
>NZ_JBHWZP010000601.1:0-2216 GCF_042728395.1 Streptomyces sp. NPDC060205 | reverse complement strand
CCTAAAAGACGAAAGGCAGGGGCGCAGCCCCGCTTTTCAGGGGCGCGGGGAACTGCGCGACCAGCCACAGCGGACCCGCAGCCGAATTCCCGCCGAACCCCCACCCCCCTCAGGGGCGCGGGGAACGGCGCAAACGGCCCCCACGGCTAGTGGTCGCGCTGGGGTGGGATCAGCCCATGCAGGTCGATCAGCCAGCTGATCGCCGTCAGGCGGCACACCGCGTAGTCGTGGCCCACCGGCTCCGCCCAGTCCGTCTCCGCGAGCCCGTCGAGGAAGCCGAGCGCGTAGTCCGTGAGGACCTCGCGGTCCGGCGCCGGCGGGACCAGCCCGGACTCCGCCGAAGTCAGCCGGTCGCGCAACTCCGCCACATGCTGGTCCACCGCCGCCGTGAACGCCGGCTCGAACGCGAACTCCGCGAAGCGCGGCGCGTACGTGCGGGCGATCTCGGCCAGCGGGGTCAGGGGGGCGGCGGATGACATTCGTCCACCGTAAAGCGGGCGGAGCGGCGGCAGGAGGGGGATTTCGGATGGTTTCCGTCACACCGGGGCAGGTGGGACCCGTCAGAGCGGCGGATGCGCCGGCGCCGGCCCCAGCGTCGTGGTCCCGGGAGCCGTGCGGTGGCCGAGCCCCGTCCGGTACGCGTCCAGCGCCGCGTCGATCCGCCCCGTACGCCGCAGCAGGTCACCCAGCAGACGGCACAGGTCGGCCAGATCCCCCGCCGCGCCCGCCCGCTCCAGCAGGCTGAGCGCGCGCACGTAGTGCTCCTCGGCCGTCTCGGTGTCCCGGCTGTCCTCCGCGATGATGCCGAGCAGCCGGTGCGCGCCCGCGGAGTGGACGGCCCCGCGCTCGCTGCTGAGGTCGCCCAGCACGCCGTGCAGGAGGGTCGCGGCCTCCTCCGACTTGCCGCGCCGGTGGAGCACGTCCGCCAGTTCCACGGCGACCTGGCTGGTGTAGAGCGCGGCGCGCTGCGCGGAGTGCATGGCCTGCGCCTCGCGCAACTCGCTCTCGGCGCGCTCCAGATCACCGTTCTGCGCGTACAGGTACCCGCGCATCCAGTGGCAGTTGGCCAGTTCGGTACGGATCTGGAGCTGCCGGTACAGCTCCGCCGCCTTGCCCAGGGACGCGTCGGCCTCGGCCATCCGCCCCTCGGCGATCATCGTGCGGGCCACGGACCGGTGCATACGCGCCAGCAGCGCGGGGTCGCCGACCTGCGGGGCCAGCGCGAGCGCGAACTCGGCGGCCTGCGCCGCCCGCGCGTGCGCCCCCATGTCCATGTAGGGCGCGATGACCGCCGCGTAGAGCAGCAGCAGGGCGTCCGGGTCGTGCAGCCCGCCCTTGTTCAGCTCGTCGATGGCGGATTCGAGCAGGTAGCAGGCGTACCGGAGTTCGCCCGCCAGGTAGTGGGAGACCGCACGGCCGCGCAGCGCCGGGACACGCACGGGCAGCGGTTCGTCCGCGAGCCGTTTCTCCGACTCCTCGAAACGCGCCCGGGCCGTCGTCAGGTCGCCGGTGTCCATGGCGCACTCGCCGAGGCCGAGCAGGGCGGCGGCGCACTCGGCGTTCAGGCCGAGGTCCTGTGCCTCCGTGAGCAGCGCGGTGTACTGCTCGGCGGCGATCTCCGCCTCGCCGGTCGCCAGGGTGCGCTGGGCGTCGGTGAGCCTCAGCCGCAGGTCGGTGGCGAGGTGGGCGGGCCGCCCGGTGGCCAGTTCCTCGTAGGCGACCCCGAGCCGTTCGGCGATGTGCCGCAGTGCCTCCTCGGAGGGCCGTACGCGTCCTGCCTCCAGCGTGGAGACGTACGCGGGGGTGTAGGCGGGTTCCGCCAGTTGTTTCTGTGTCAGCCCGCGTTCCGTACGCAGTTGCTGCACTCTGCGCCCGATGATTCCCGGGTCGTCGCGCTCGGCCATGGCGTAAGCATGCCAGTAAGTCGACTTACACCTGCCCGCTATCCAACTTCCTGTTGAAACGGTCAAGTTAAGTCTTGTGGACAGGCTCGGGCGGGCCGTCGATCGGCTCAATGCGGCCCTTGCCCCGGAGGCGAACACGCCCTAGGTTAAGCGGCGCGTTAAGCGCACGATGAAGCACATTTAATACGCTGGCCTACGTTGACGTTGCGAGGTTGTCGCCGTGTTCCGACGCATTGCCACGCGCTATCTTCCGGCTCGGTTCATCGCGGCGTTCGGTGCGGCTGTGGTTGCGTTCGCCGCGCTGGTGAGCGC
>NZ_JBHWZP010000600.1:0-2268 GCF_042728395.1 Streptomyces sp. NPDC060205 | reverse complement strand
ACCTGAAGGGCGAAAAGCTGGGGCGCAGCCCCGCTTTTCAGGGGCGCGGGGAACTGCGCGAGCAACCCCCACCGGCCCGCAGCCGATCAGCTCGTCTCGACGCCCAGCGTCAGAGAACCCGCGTACCCCGCCGTCGTCGAGCTCCCCAGCGCCGTCAGGGTCAGCAGACCCGACGCCGCACCCCCGTCGTCATAGATCCCGTCCTGCGCGAGCGTCGTCCGCGGCACGGTGTTCGCCGCGTACACCGGCACCGCCGCCACCCTCGTGGTGATCGCCTCGTCGAAGAACAGCTGCCCGGTGTGCAGCTCCTGACCGCCCTCGAACGAGCCGTCGGAGGTCAGTGTGACGTCGGTGTGCACCTTGATGTGGATGTGGACGCACCGCCCCCGGTACCACCCGGGATAGACCGTCGTGATCTTCGCGACGCCGTCGGAGCCCGTCAGGACTCCGCCGCGCAGGAACGTCCCGTTGTCGGGCTCGTTGTGCCCGTTCCCGCCGACGAACCCGGAGTACTCGCCGAGCGCGTCGCAGTGCCAGATCTCCACCAGCGCGCTGTCGAGCGGGGCGCAGGTGTCGTCGTCGACGACGGTGAGGGTGAGCTTGAGCGGAATCCCGGTCTTGTCCTCGTGGATGTCCGCGCGGACGAGCTGTCCGTCGAGGTAGTAGGGGCCTTCGGTCATCTCCTTCGTGAGGGTGCAGACGGCCGCCGCGGCGACCGGCTGCTGGTCGGCAGCCGTAGTGGGGGCCGTGGTGGAGGCCTCGGGGAGCGTGGCACCGACGGCCAGGGTGGCGGCGGTGGCGCCCGTGGCGATGAGCACGGTTCGACGTCCGATCGATGTGTCTGTCATGAACACGGCACCGTAGAAACGGAATCTGTCGAAGCGCTGTGGGTTGGGCAAAGTGACGAAGCGTCAAGTCTGTTGTGAGACAGCCGGGACGCCGAAAGACTTTCGACGTTTACCGGGGCGCGCGGGGCCGTGTGAACCGTTGACGCGCAAGGGGTTCGATTCTACGTTCCGGGTCATCCCTCCCGTTCGAAGGCATGAGCAGCGTTCGTGATGCCGAACGAGGCGAGCTTCTCCAGCTCTCAGCACCTCTCCCGTCAGCTCCCCTCGACCCCCCCACTCGTAGGAGGATCCGCGTGAGCCCCACCTCCAGCAGGACCCCCCGGCGTACGGGCCGCAGGACCGCACTCCTCGCCCTCCCCGCGGCGATCCTGCTCGCCCTCGTCCCCACCACCGCCTCCGCGTACCCCAACCCGGGCACCGTCACGGGCTCGACCGTCGTGCACGACCCGACGATGATCCGTACCTCGTCAGGGCAGTACCTGCTGTACGCGACCGGCGGCGGCCTCAGCTACAAGACGTCGACCAACCGGATCGCCTTCAGCGCGGGCTCCGACGCCTTCGCCACCAAGCCGGGCTGGTGGTCGTCGTACGCGACGGAGGCCTGGGCGCCCGACATCTCGTACGCGGGCGGCAAGTACCTGATGTACTACGCCGTCTCGACCTTCGGCTCGAACAAGTCGGCCATCGGGCTGGCCGGTTCGACGACCGGGCTGCCGGGTTCCTGGAGCGACTACGGGACGGTCTACACGTCCACCACTTCCAGCGACTACAACGCCATCGACCCGAACCTCTTCGTCGACAGCGACGGCAAGTGGTGGCTGTCCTTCGGCAGTTGGTGGACCGGGCTGAAAATGATCCAGATCAACCCGTCGACCGGCAAGCAGCTCTCGGCCAACACCACGCGCTACTCGATCGCGTCCCGCCCGACCGGCACCAAGGCGGTCGAGGCGCCCTACATCGTCAAGCGGGGCGGCTACTACTACCTCTTCGCCTCGTACGACACCTGCTGCGCCGGCACCAGCTCCACGTACAAGGTCAAGGTCGGGCGGGCCACCAGCGTCACCGGCCCGTACTACGACAAGAGCGGCGTGGCGATGACGAACAACGGCGGGACGGCGGTCCTGGAGTCGCACGGGCGGTACATCGGGCCCGGCGGGCAGTCGATCATGGCGGACTCGGACGGTGACCTGATCGTCTACCACTACTACGACGGCCAGGACAACGGCACCCCCAAACTCGGCATCAACCTCCTGAACTGGAGCACCGGGTGGCCCGTCGCCTACTGACCCCTCGGGCCGGTGGGGGGTGCGCTCAAAGACTGCGCAGTTCCCCGCGCCCCTGAAAGGGCCCGTGCCGGTTCGTCGGGTGCGGCCCCGGTGGGGGCGGGCCGCGCAGTTCCCCGCGCCCCCAGGTACCTGGG
>NZ_JBHWZP010000599.1:0-2307 GCF_042728395.1 Streptomyces sp. NPDC060205 | reverse complement strand
GCCATCGGCTCCGGGCCCTTCCTTGTGTGGGGTCGGCTCCTATGCGCCCGCGGCGCCCTTAGGCGGTCTGGTGCGCCAGCAGGGCCACCGCCGCGATCAGGACGGCGAGCAGCGCGATCAAGGTCACGGGGGTGAGTCCACCGCCCAGGGGGCCCTCGTTCTGCAGGCGTGCGCGGTTCGCGCGGCACACGGGGCAGCGGCCTTCGTTCACAGGCGCGGCGCAGTTCGCGCACACCAGCCGGTCGTACGTCATGCGCTCGCCCTCCTTGCACCGGTTCCACGGACACAACGCTCTCGGGGACGGATACGTTCCCACTCCACTGTGCCAGGTTCCTCCGGAAGGTGCGCGCGTTCCTGTGCAGGGGGCTCTGCGGGCGCCTCGGGAGGGGGCTGCGGGTCGTATCGCGGCTGCGGGGCGGTGGGGGCTCGTCGCGCAGTTCCCCGCGCCCCTGAGGGGCGGAGCCCTTCCCGAAGAAGCCTCTCCTTCTATGTGCCCGGTACAAATGCGCACAACCCTTGTGCAACCCGTCTCCGCGCCTGCGCGCGTGCACTCAGGTCGCGTAAGGTCACGCTCATCTAGCCCCCATACCCCCGACGGCCTGTGGTGCATCCGTGATCCGATTCGACAATGTCTCCAAGGTCTACGCCAAGCAGACCCACCCCGCTCTCCGGGATGTCTCCCTGGAGGTGGAGCGCGGTGAGTTCGTGTTCCTGGTGGGGTCATCCGGCTCCGGAAAGTCCACCTTCCTGCGGCTGATCCTGCGCGAAGAGCGGGCCAGCCACGGCCAGGTGCACGTGCTGGGCAAGGACCTCGCGCGCATCTCCAACTGGAAGGTGCCGCAGATGCGCCGCCAGCTGGGGACCGTGTTCCAGGACTTCCGCCTCCTGCCCAACAAGACGGTCGCCGAGAACGTCGCCTTCGCGCAGGAAGTGATCGGCAAGTCCAAGGGCGAGATCCGCAAGTCCGTGCCCCAGGTGCTCGACCTCGTCGGCCTCGGCGGCAAGGAGGACCGGATGCCCGGCGAGCTGTCCGGCGGTGAGCAGCAACGCGTGGCCATCGCGAGAGCGTTCGTGAACCGGCCCAAGCTGCTGATCGCGGACGAGCCCACCGGAAACCTGGACCCGCAGACCTCCGTCGGCATCATGAAGCTGCTCGACCGGATCAACCGGACCGGGACCACCGTCGTGATGGCGACGCACGACCAGAACATCGTGGACCAGATGCGCAAGCGCGTCATCGAGCTGGAGAAGGGTCGCCTCGTCCGCGACCAGGCGCGCGGCGTCTACGGCTATCAGCACTGACCGCGAGTCCCACGCGTCCGTCCACGGAAAGGCCTGAGAAGACGCCATGCGCGCCCAGTTCGTTCTGTCGGAGATCGGTGTCGGTCTCCGCCGCAATCTCACGATGACCTTCGCGGTCGTCGTCTCCGTCGCCCTGTCCCTCGCCCTGTTCGGCGGCTCGCTCCTGATGAGCGACCAGGTGAGCACGATGAAGGGCTACTGGTACGACAAGGTCAACGTCTCGATCTTCCTCTGCAACAAGTCCGACGCGGAGTCCGACCCCAACTGCGCCAAGGGAGCGGTCACCAGCGAGCAGAAGAAGCAGATCGAGACCGACCTCGGCAAGATGTCCGTCGTCGACAACGTCACGCACGAGTCGAGCGACGAGGCGTACAAGCACTACAAGGAGCAGTTCGGCGACTCCCCGCTGGCGGCCTCGCTCACCCCGGACCAGATGCAGGAGTCCTTCCGCGTCAAGCTGACGGACCCGGAGAAGTACCAGGTCATCGCGACCGCCTTCGACGGCCGTGACGGCGTGCAGTCCGTGCAGGACCAGAAGGGCATCCTCGACAACCTCTTCGGGCTGCTCAACGGCATGAACTGGGCAGCGCGGGCGGTGATGGCGATGATGCTCGTCGTCGCGCTGATGCTGATCGTCAACACGGTGCGCGTCTCCGCGTTCAGCCGTCGGCGTGAGACCGGGATCATGCGCCTGGTGGGCGCCTCCGGCTTCTACATCCAGGCGCCGTTCATCATGGAGGCCGCCGTCGCCGGACTGATCGGCGGTGGTGTCGCCTGCGCCTTCCTGGTGATCGCGCGGTACTTCATCATCGACCACGGTCTCGCCCTGTCCGAGAAGCTGAATCTGATCAACTTCATCGGCTGGGACGCCGTCCTCACGAAGCTGCCGCTGATCCTCGCCACGAGCCTTCTGATGCCCGCGCTGGCCGCGTTCTTCGCGTTGCGCAAGTACTTGAAGGTGTGACACATGCCAAGAGGGCCGTACCGGCAACCGCCGGTACGGCC
>NZ_JBHWZP010000598.1:0-2352 GCF_042728395.1 Streptomyces sp. NPDC060205 | reverse complement strand
ACCCCGCGCTGCCGACGGGTCCGGCTCCGGTCTCCGTCGGCAGCGCGGGGTCGGAGGTCCAGGCCGACCAGGAGCCCGGGTACAGCGCCGCCTCGATCCCCAGGGACGCGAGGGCCAGTACGGTCGTGGTCGCCGACACCCCGCCGCCGCAGTACGCGCCGACCGCACGTCCGTCCAGGTGAGGGGCGTACAGGGCCCGCAGCTCCGTGGCGTCGCGCAGCTCGCCGCCGCGGAAGTTGTCCGATCCGGGGACGCTGTGCGCGCCCGGGATGTGCCCGGTACCCGCCTGCCGCGGATCGCCGGTGTACGCCTCCGGGGAGCGCGCGTCGACGAGGTGCCCCGCGACGGCGAGCCGCCCGGCGTCCTCGGCGGTCAGGACGGGCAGCGAACCGGGCCGTACGACGGCCGTGCCCGAGCCCGGCGCCGGAACGGCCGTGTCGAGCGGTCCGCCGAACGCCTGCCAGGCGGCGAGACCGCCGTCCAGCCAGCGCACGTCCCGCACGCCGGCCCAGCGCAGGATCCACCAGGCCCGCGTGGCCACGGCGGGACCCTGCCGGGTGTGGACGACGACGGTGCTGGTGTCGTCCACACCCCAGTCGCGCAGCCGTTCCTGGAGGTCGCGCGCGAGGGGGAGCGGCCCGGCGCCGTTGGTGCCGGTGTGCGGTCCGACGAGGTCCGACTCGAACGGTACGTAATGGGCGCCGGGTATGTGACCGGCCGAATAGGCAAGCCGGGGGTCAGGATCGGCCCCTGCTTCTTTTGTTTCTCTTCCCACTTCGAGGACGATGACAGGTGCGCCTTCCCGCAGCACGGCATCGAGTTCGCTCGCCGAAATGACGACGTTCCTGACGGGGGCCGGGCACATTACCGCTCCTCTTCGCTGGAAATTTCTATGAAGATACATCGCGAGAGGCTATGTTCTATATATTTTTTATTACACCCTGACGAAATCGCCCAGCAGCACACTGCTACCACCACCATGAATGGAAACTCCGGATGTCAGACTTCGTCACCGCGGGCGGCTCGTACCGCGCAGCAGTCGATCGTTACGACAACCTCGCCTACCGCCGCGCCGGGACCTCGGGCCTGGACCTGCCCGCCTTCTCCTTCGGGCTGTGGCAGAAGTTCGGCTCCGACTACCCCTACGAGACCCGGCGCGACATCGTGCTGCACGCCTTCGACCTCGGGATCACCCACTTCGATAACGCCAACCGGTACGGACCGCCGCACCGTGCCGCCGAGAAGTTCTTCGGTCAGGTGCTGCGCAGGGATCTCGCCGCCCACCGGGACGAGCTGATCCTGTCGACCAAGGCCGGCAACCCGATCGGTCCCGGTCCCTACCAGCGCGGCGGCTCCCGGAAGTCACTGCTGACCTCGCTCGACCACAGTCTGCGCGACCTCGGCACCGACCACGTCGACATCTTCTACAGCCACAGCCCCGACCCCTCGACCCCGCTGGAGGAGACCGTCGGCGCCCTGACGAGCGCGGTCACCTCGGGGAAGGCGCTGTACGTGGGCATCTCCAACTACCCCGCGGAACTGGCCCACGAGGCCGCCGTACTGCTGCGCGGGGCCGGGGTGCCGCTGCTCGTCCACCAGCCGCGCTACTCCCTCTTCGACCGGCGCCCGGAACGCGACGGCCTGATCGAGGCGGCCGCGCGGGACGGCTTCGGCCTCGTCGTCTACAGCCCGCTCGCCCAAGGGCTGCTCACCGACAAGTACCTCACCGGCACCGCCCCCGAGAGCGCCAGGGCACAGAACAGCTCCTTCCTGTCGCCCGACGTCATCGACGACACCTACCGCAAGCGGGCGACCGCACTCGATGAACTGGCCCGTGGACGCGGCCAGTCCCTGGCCCAGCTCGCCCTGCAGTGGGTACTGCGGCTGCCGCAGGTCACCAGCGCGCTGATCGGAGCGAGCTCGACCTGGCAACTGGACCACAACGTAAGGGCGTTGGACTTCCCGCCGCTCACCGAGGGGGAGCTGGCCCTGATGGACAGGTACGGAGTCCACGGAACCGCCGTGCAGGTCTGAGGCACCTACCGGCCGGTGGCGGACTCAGCTCCACCGGCGCACCACCTGGCGCTCGGCCACGCCCAGCAGTGCGTCGCTCGCCTTGCCGAGGACGGCCAGCAGGACGATGGCGAGCAGCAGGATGTCCGTGCGGCCGGTGTTCTCGCTGTCGATCAGCAGGAAACCCAATCCCATGGAGGAGGCGATGAGTTCGGCCGCGACCAGGAACAGCCAGCCCTGCGCCAGCCCGAGTCGCAGCCCGGACAGCACGGCGGGTGCCGCGGCCGGAATGAGGACCTGGACGAGGAGGGCGGGGCCGCGCCGGCCGTAGGCGCGGCC
>NZ_JBHWZP010000597.1:0-2373 GCF_042728395.1 Streptomyces sp. NPDC060205 | reverse complement strand
CGGTACGAGCGTTACGGGATGCGGCGCCAGCGCCTCGGTCAGCGACCGCGGCGGTACCACCGGTTCGGTGCGCCATGCCCCGCTTTCGTGCAGCGGCACACCGCCGACGTGGACGACTCCGGCACGGACCACCCGGCCGAGCGCGGGCAGCGCGGGCGCCACGACGACCCCCGCTGTTCCGTCGGTGAGCGCACCGGTCTCGGCGGCGAGGTTGCCGCGCAGCAGCGAGTCGGCCTTCTTCATGACGAGCGTGTCCTCGTCCGCCACCGCCGCCAGTGCGGCCCGTACCCGCCCGGCTGCCGTCGCGGCGGACACATGACGGGAGTCGAGGTCGAGCACGGTGTCCCGGTCGGTGTCGGCGAGACCGGCCGTACCGAGTACCACCCGGCAGCGCCTGCCGGGTGCCAGCAGCGCGGCGGCCGTCTCGGCCGCGCCCGACAGGTCGTCAGCGAGCGCGAACAGCCGTCTGTGCTTGGGGGTCGGCACGTTCGATGTCTCCCTGTGGGTGAGCAGCACGGTGCGACGATAATGGCACACCCTGCGTGATTCACGCGAGTACATTGCGCGTAGCGCGCAGACGTGCCAGGTTGGCCACCATGACTGCCTCCTTCGCAAGCCCCCTGAGCACGCGCGTCCCGGGCGTTCCCGCCCCCTTGTCCCGGCTGGTGCTGGGCACCATGACCTTCGGCGACACCGTGGACGCCGCCGACGCCGCCGCGATGCTGGACACCGCACTCGAAGCGGGCGTCACCGCCGTGGACACCGCCAACGTCTACGCCGGCGGCGCCACGGAGACCATCCTCGGCGAACTGCTGACCCCGGCCCGCCGGAAGCGGGTCCTGCTGGCCACCAAGGCCGGCATGGACCACCCCGACGCTGCGGGCCACGCCCCGCTGTCGGCCCGCGGCCTGCGGAGCGCGCTGGAGGGCAGTCTGCGCAGACTGCGCACCGAGACGGTGGATCTGTTCTACCTTCATCAGCCCGACCGGTCGGTCCCCCTGGAGGAAACCCTGGGCGCGGTCGCCGAGCTGGCCGGTGAGGGGAAGATCCGGGCTCTGGGCGTGTCCAACTACGCGGCATGGCAGATCGCCGAACTCGACCGTGTCGCCGAGCGGGTGGGCGCGCCCCGCCCGCTCGTCGCCCAGCAGGTGTACAACCTGGTGGCCCGCAGGGTCGAGGAGGAGTACGCGGAGTACGCCGCCACCAGCGGCCTGCTCACCATGGCCTACAACCCCCTCGCCGGCGGTCTGCTCACCGGGCGCCACCGCTTCGGGACCACCCCGGACGCGGGCCGGTTCGGGGATTCGGTGCTCGCCCCGATGTACCGGAAGCGGTACTGGGACGAACGGCTCTTCGCGGCCGTGCAGCGGCTGTCCGCCATCGCCGGACAGGCGGGTCTCACCTTGCCCGAGGTGGCCCTGCGCTGGCTGCTGGGACAGGACGGCGTGGACGCGGTGCTGCTGGGCGGCTCGCGCATCGAGCAGTTGCGGGCCAACCTGGCGGCGGCGCACGCCGGCCCGCTCCCGGCCGATGTGGCCGCGGCGTGCGACAAGGTGGGCGTCGAACTGCGCGGCCCCATGCCGGCCTATAACCGCTGACCTGCAGATGATGATCAATGACGAGGAAAGGTCCGGCTCCCTATGAGCACTGACGTCAACACCCCTTCCCGCGCGGCCCGGTTCGCCGCCGCGCTGCGGGCCCGCGAGCGTCTCGTCGGCTACTGGTCCGTGCTGGACGCGCCGGTCGCCACCGAGCGGGTCGCCCGCCTCGGCTACGACTATGTGTGCCTGGACGCCCAGCACGGCCTGTTCGGCTACGCGGGCATGCTCAACTCGCTGACCGCGATCGACGCCGGGGGCGCCTCGGTGGGCCTGGTGCGCGTGGCGGCCAACGACGCGGTGCCGATCGGACAGGCCCTCGACGCGGGAGCCGCCGGCGTCATCGTCCCGATGATCGACACCGCGGCACAGGCCGCCGATGCGGTGGCCGCCTGCCGTTACGCGCCGGCCGGGCGGCGTTCCTACGGCCCCATGCGCGCCCAGTTGCGGATCGGCCCCGACCCCGCCGAGGCACACGCCGCGACCGTCGTGCTGGCCATGATCGAGACGGCCGCCGGGCTCGCCGACCTCAAGGCCATCTGCGCCACACCGGGCCTGGACGGCGTCTACGTCGGCCCCTCCGACCTGCGGATCGCACTGGGCGGGGCCTCCTCGACCGACGCGGCGGTGTCGAAGGAGTTCGAGGCGGCGGTGGCCGAGGTCCGCACGGCCGCGGCCGAGGCGGGGATCGCCGCGGGGATCCACACCCCGGACGGCGCCACGGCGGCCCGGCGCCTGGCCGAGGGCTTCACCTTCGCCTCGGTCGCCTGCGACC
>NZ_JBHWZP010000596.1:0-2392 GCF_042728395.1 Streptomyces sp. NPDC060205 | reverse complement strand
CTGGGGGGCTGGTTTTTTTTTATAAGACACCGCGTGGGCGCGGGGGGGTGGGCGGCGTATCCCGGGCGGCCCCCGGGGCGCCCACGCCCGCCCGGGGCCCTGTCAGTTGGCGGTCTCCCGCTCCGCATCCTTGACGGTCTCCTTCGCGGGGCCGTACGTGCGTTTGCCCCGCCGGTAGGCGATCTCACCCAGGATCACGTCCACCGCGATGAAGGCGGCCAGCGAGATGCCGAGGAGCGGTACGAAGTAGCCGAGGACGGCGACCCCCGCCATCAGCGGGACGAGGACGTGCGCGGGCACCTGCTGCCAGGCGCCGCGCGGGATCGGACGGCCGAAGGCCGAGGCGCGGCCCCGCTGCCACCACATGCGGTAGCCCCACAGGATCAGCAGGATCAGGCTGAGGGCCAGGGCCATCAGCACCAGCTGGTTGACGAGGCCGAAGAGGACACCGGTGTGCGCGTCGATGCCCCAGCGGGTGAGCTTCGCCAGCACCGGGTAGTCGGCGAACCGCACGGTGTCGGTCACCTCGCCGGTCGCCGGGTCGACGGCGACCGCGTCCTGCTTGGTGGGCCAACTGCGCTGCACCTGGCTGACCTTGTACGCGGACTCGGCGTCCGCGGGCGGCACGATCTCCACCGGGTCGCCCAGGCCCTTCGCCCGCGCGGCGGCCAGCACCTTGTCGAGGCCGACACCGTGCTCGACACCGCCCTCGGCCGACGCCGAGCCGTGGCCCGCGTGTTCACCACCCGCGGCGGCCGACACCGACGGGGTCGCCTGGCGGAGCGAGGTGCGCAGTTCGTCGATGTTCGCTCCGGCGTACGTCGACCAGGTCAGGCCCGTCGCCGAGAGGAAGATGAAACCGACGGCGGCCCAGACGCCGACCGAACCGTGCAGACCGAGGGTGCGCCGGCGCCCGCTGGTGCCGCGTATCTTCCGCTGCGTACGGCGGCGGCCGAACCAGAGGACCAGCCCGCCGCCGGCGATCACCCACAGCCAGCTGGCGGCGAGTTCGCTGTAGAGGCGGCCGTCGTCACCGAGCTTGAGGTTCGCGTGGAACTCGTCGATCCAGGTGCGCAGCGGCAGGGCGCCGGTGGAGCCGTACTGTTCGAGCGCGCCGCGCACCTCGGCGGTGTACGGGTCGACGAACACCGCGAGGGTGTGGGTCTCGCCGATGCCGGAGACGCCGGACAGCATCACTCTGGTCGTCGCGTCGTCCTCGGGCGAGGGGCGTACCGCGGAGACCGTGCCCTCCGGGTGGGCCTTGCGCGCGGCGGCGACCTGCTCGGAGATCGGCAGCTTCCCGTCGCCGACCGGGACGGTCATCTCGTGCGAGTAGAGGATCTTCTCGGCCTGGAACGACGCCGCGTAGAGGAATCCGGTGGTGGCGGCGACCAGCAGGAACGGGGCGACGAGCACTCCTGCGTAGAAGTGCAGCCGCAGCACCAGCGGGCGCAGCGGCGCCCAGCCGCCGCGTCGGGGCGGGGCGGGGGTGGCGGACCGCGGGGACTCGTCCGTCTCGGTCGTGGGAGCGGTGGACATCGGCTGGCTTCTCCGGTCGGGCAGGGGACGACGGGGCCGTACTCGGCCGTGCGGTGCAGTAGTCGGTGGGCGGGCCCGTCGAGTTCCCGGAGATTTCTGTGGTGTGGGTCACACACCTGTTCGTGCGCCCGGGAGCCGCCTCGCTCCCCGGAGTTCCGCTTGGCATGCTGGCGCGATGGCATCATCCAGTGACCTCACGCCCCTCAGCGACCGGGTGGAGGAACTCCTCTCCCGTACGGGCCCGTTGCCGATCGTCGCCGCCGGTGACCCCGTGCTGCGCGGTGCGGCCGAGCCGTTCGACGGCCAGCTCGATCCGGCGCTCCTGGCCCGCTTCGTATCGGCCCTGCGCGACACCATGCACGCGGCGCCGGGAGTCGGGGTGGCCGCGCCCCAGGTGGGCATTCCGCTGCGGATCGCGGTGATCGAGGACCCGGCGCCCGTCCCGGACGAGATCCGCGAGGTACGCGGCCGGGTGCCGCTGCCCTTCCGGGTCCTGGTCAATCCGGTGTACGAGCCCGTGGGCACCGCGCGTGCCGCGTTCTTCGAGGGCTGTCTGAGCGTGCCGGGCTGGCAGGCGGTGGTGGCGAGGCCCGCCGAGGTGCGGCTCCTGGCGCGGGACGAGCACGGCGAAGCGGTGGACGAGGTGTTCACGGGCTGGCCGGCCCGGATCGTCCAGCACGAGACGGACCATCTGGACGGCACGCTCTATCTGGACCGCGCCGAACTGCGCTCGCTGTCGTCGAACGAGGCGATGGCACAGCGGTGGGCCCAGCCGACTCCGGCCGAGGCGGCGAAGGAGCTGGGCTTCCACCTGTAGTGCGGGCTGCCGCCCGGTCGGGCCCGGCCGGGCGGC
>NZ_JBHWZP010000595.1:0-2417 GCF_042728395.1 Streptomyces sp. NPDC060205 | reverse complement strand
GCCTATGGCAGCGGGGCCTTCGTCCGTACATCTGAACATGGGAAAGTGGAGATGGCGGGAATCGAACCCGCGTCCAACGGTGCAGAATCAGGGCTTCTCCGAGCGCAGTTCGCTTAGATTTTCTCAGCCCCGGAGATCACGCGAACAAGTCTCCGACGGGCTCAGTCACTGTTTGATTTCCCGTCTCACCCCGTGACCGGGCCAGACGGTTTAGTTCCCTTGATTATGCCAGGATCCGGGTCGGGAACACCCCCGGGCTGACACCCATTTAGGGTCCTTCAGTCACTGGTTATTAAGCAGCGAGGGCGAAGGACTGGGAATCGCTCTTGGAATTGGCGATTATTGGTTGCGACATATGGTTAACGAGATCATTGCCGCTTCCTCGGCTCGCTTCCCCTGCTTCGACAGCCGCTGTCGAAACCGATCATCCCCATGTTGTTTTTTCAAAACCCTCCTGAGAGGGCCCCTCCGAGGAGGGAGTGTGCACCCGCTGTGAGGTGCGTTGCCATCGTACGTGACCAACGCACGTCGATGCCACTGTATTCCCGGCGGCCGGCCGCTGCCCGCCGTCGGAGCCCGCTCGCTACTCGCCGCGCTGCTTGCGCTTGACCGCCGCGATCGCCCGGTCCGACTCACGCCGGTCCTGCTTCTCGCGCAGCGTCTGGCGCTTGTCGTATTCCTTCTTGCCCCGCGCGAGCGCGATCTCGGCCTTCGCGCGGCCGTCCTTGAAGTACAGGACGAGGGGCACGATGGTGTGACCCGTCTCCTCGGACTTCGAGGCCAGCTTGTCGATCTCCTCGCGGTGCAGGAGCAGCTTGCGCTTGCGGCGCGCGGAGTGGTTGGTCCAGCTGCCCTGGCTGTACTCGGGGATGTGGGCGTTGTGCAGCCACGCCTCGTTCCCGTCGATCTGCACGAAGCCGTCGGCCAGCGAGGCACGCCCCTGGCGCAGCGACTTCACCTCGGTGCCGGTGAGGACGAGCCCGGCCTCGTAGACATCGATGATCGCGTAGTCGTGCCGGGCCTTCTTGTTCTGCGCGACGATCTTGCGCTTGCCGTCCTTGACGGCGGCCTTGGCGCCACCTCCCTGCTTCGGCTGGGATTCCTTCGGTACGTACATGCCCTTACTCATAGTGCTGGCCATTTTCGCACTAGAGGGGGGCCGGAGGGAAAGCCGATTACGCGAAGCGCGGGCCGGCGGCCACGCGGGCCGTGCGGTGGCGGGTCACTCGGCGTCCCCGAGTCCGCTCAGGACGGTCTCGGCGCGCTCCAGCGCGCCCTCCTCGACCTCCAGGTCGGGGGTGATTCCCCGGGCGTCCACCGTCCGCCCGGAGGGAGTGCGGTAGTGGCCGACCGTCAGTTCGGCGACCGAGCCGTCCGGCAGCCGGCTCGGCATCTGCACCGAGCCCTTGCCGAAGGTCCTGGAGCCCACGACGACCGCGCGGCCACGGTCCTGGAGACCGCCGGTGAGGAGCTCGGCCGCGCTCATCGTGCCGCCGTCGACGAGCGCGACCAGCGGTCTGGTGGTGTCGCCGCCGGGATCGGCGTGCAGGGCCTTCTGGTCGCCGTTCACGTCGTACGTGGCCACCAGGCCGCCGTCGAGGAAGGCGGAGGCGGCGGTGACGGCCTCGGTGACCAGGCCGCCGGAGTTGCCCCGCAGATCGAGGACGATCCCCTCCTCCACGGGCGCGCTGGCCACCGCGGTCCGTACGAGGTCCCCGGAGCCCTTGGTGAAGGCGGCGACCTTGATCACGGTGACGCCGCCGGGGAGTTCGCGCACGCTCACGGAGTCGGTGGACAGCCGCGCCCGGTGCAGGGTCTCGCTCCACGCGCGCGTGCCGCGCTGCAGTCCGAGGTCGACGGCGGTGCCCGCGTCGGCGCCGGTGGCGTCGCCCCGCAGTAACGAGACGACCTCGGTGACGGGCCTGCCGTCGACACGGTGCCCGTCGATGCTGCGCAGCCGGTCGCCCTTGCGGATCCCGGCGGTCGCGGCGGGCGAGCCCGACTGGACCCGGGTCACCTCGATACGTCCGCCGCGCTCGCGCCGGGCCCAGAGGCCGACACCCGTGTACCGGCCGCCGAGGGCCTCCTCGAACTCCTCGTACTCGCCCTGCGAGTAGACGGCGCCCCAGCGGTCGCCGCTGCGGCTGACGGCCCGCTCGGCGGCCTCCACGGGGGACTTGCCGTCGGCCATCGCCTCGGCGGCGGCGTCGGCGACGTCGTCCTGGTGGCCGGCCTGTGCGGTACGGGCCGCCGGGGAGACGGATTTCCGGCCGGGGGTGTCGAACGCGCCGGTCGCGGCGCCCGCCGCGAGGACGCTCGCGAAGACCAACGTCAGGGCCGCCCCGCGGCGGATGCGGCGGGGCTGACAGAACAGGTCACGGCCTGACATGCGGGTGAGTCTAGGACAACGAGAAGGG
>NZ_JBHWZP010000594.1:0-2418 GCF_042728395.1 Streptomyces sp. NPDC060205 | reverse complement strand
CCCCACGAGCCCCCGCTCGCCGGTCCGCGACGGCGGGCTCGGTCACCGGCGGGGGGATGCCGGTCAGGGGGGGGCTTGGGGGCGTCAGGCCACCGAGGGGTCGAGCAGCCCGGCGCGCAGGCGCTTGATGATGCGGCTGATCAGGCGCGACACATGCATCTGGCTGATCCCGAGCAGTTCGCCGATCTCGGCCTGGGTGCGCTCCTCCACGAACCGCAGGTGGATGATGCGGCGCTCACGCTCGTCGAGCTCGGCGACCAGCGGCGCCAGCGAGTGCAGGTCCTCCACGAGCTCCAGCGACCGGTCGTCCTCGCCGATGAAGTCGGCCAGGACGGACTCGCCGTGCGAACCGTTGTCCGAGGTCAGAGCCGCGTCGAGCGACGAGGAGTTGTAGCAGTTCGCCGCCTTGCGGGCCTCGATGACCTCCGCCTCGGGCAGCGACATGAGCTCGGACAGCTCGGCGGTCGTGGGGGCACGGCCCAGCCGGGTCCGCAGTTCCTCCGTGGCCTTCGCCAGTTCGACCCGGGCCTCCTGCAGCCGCCGCGGCACATGGACGGCCCAGCTCGTGTCACGGAAGAAGCGCTTGATCTCGCCGACGATGTAGGGAACGGCGAAGGAGGTGAACTCCACCTCGCGCGACAGCTCGAAGCGGTCGATGGCCTTGATCAGGCCGATCGTGCCGACCTGGACGATGTCCTCCATCGAGTCGCCCCGGCCGCGGAACCGGGAGGCCGCGTACCGCACGAGGGAGAGGTTCATCTCGATCAGGGTGTTGCGGGCGTACTGGTAGTCGTGGGTGCCTTCCTCCAGCACGGCCAGACGGTCGAAGAACTGCCGCGACAGCTCGCGGGCGTCCCTCGGCTTGACGCGCGACGGGTCCTCGATCAGAGGCAGGTCCGTCTCGTCCGTCGTCCGGGTCCCCTGCGCCGTGGCCGTTGCCCCGCCTGCCGTCACGGCTGCCATGCCGCCCACCCCACTCACCGTCGCTGTTGATGACACACGTCGTGTGCCCTGCTTCACGCCGCTCATGCCACCCGATTTCGAAAGAGATCAGGACCACCGGGGATCTGGCCAGAACTCGACGCTCCCACATGGTCGGCCCTCGTCGGAGAACTCTCGCACGAACCCGGCACCGGCGGTGCGCACGGGGGTGCCGTACGCCGTCGCAGGCACAACGGGACGCCGGGGGAGCGCCGTGACGGGCCGTCGATTTCGAGACGGGGTGTTTCCTCTCCGGGAGCAGGGGCAGGCGGAGTTTCGTGCTTCGGACCGGAGGCACGCCCGCAGGAACGGCTCAGCCGACTGCGATGGCCCTCCGGCAGCCCCGGAAGTCCTCGTCCCTGCGGCATCCCTTCGCACACGCCACTTGTTCAGGAGCGAATCCGCATGAGCATCGACTTGTCGATAAACAGCCCGGAGGAGTCCGTACCTGCCGAGGCGCGGTCCATGACCACCACCGCGTCCGGTCCCTCGGCCCGGTCCGCTTCATCGAGGCACCCGCACGACGACGCTCCTGACTCGGCGGGCGACTTCGCCCGGCTGGCCGCCCTGGAGGAGGGGCCCGAGCGCGACGCGGTCCGCGACGAGTTGGTGAAGGCCTGGCTGCCCATGGCCCATCGCATAGCCGGCCGGTTCCGCGACCGGGGCGAGAACATCGAGGACCTGCGCCAGGTCGCGGCCGTCGGGCTGGTGAAGGCGATAGACCGTTTCGACCCCTCCCGCGGGGCGTTCGAGAGTTACGCGGTGCCCACCATCACCGGTGAGGTCAAGCGGCATTTCCGGGACCGCATGTGGGCGCTGCGGGTGCCCCGCCGGGTCCAGGAGCTGCGCAACAAGGTGCGTGTCGCCCGCCGCGACCTCACGATGAACCCCGGCGCCCCCGAGCCCACGACGGCCGAGATCGCGGCGCAGGCCGGGCTGACGGAGGACGAGGTGAGCGCGGGGATGGAGGCGATGGAGAGCTTCAGCACCCTGTCCCTCGACGCCGAACTGTCGTCGGCCGACGACAACTACAGCCTCGCGGACACCCTGGGCGATCTCGACTCCTCCTACGACATGGTCGTCGACCGCGAAGCGGCGAAGGAAGGGCTGCGCCGGCTCCCGGAGCGCGAGCGGAACATCCTCTACATGCGCTTCTTCGAGGACATGACGCAGAACCGCATAGCCGACCAGCTCGGCATCTCCCAGATGCATGTCTCCCGCCTCATCACCCGCAGCTGCGCACGGGTGAGGGACGAGGCGCTGGGCGCCCAGGCCCGCCCCGGCCGCGGCGACGCCGACGGCGGGACGGGAGTCGCGTGAGACGGGACCACGGTCCCGACGGCGTGCGCGTCCACCGGCACCCGTGACGTACGGCAGGCCCTGCGGAAGGCCCGCCGTCGCATGAACGAGCCCTTCGGGCCGGTCGCACCCCGGGTG
>NZ_JBHWZP010000593.1:0-2554 GCF_042728395.1 Streptomyces sp. NPDC060205 | reverse complement strand
TTCCCACCGGCCCCCCGTGTTTGGGCCCCCCACGTGGGCCCCCCCCCCCCCCCCCCCGGCCGGGGGCCGCCGGGGCCGACCCCCCGGGGCGGCCCCGTCGGCCGTTCCCACCCCTGACCGTCCACGATGGACGACGCAGCACGAAGGATCAGTCCAGCCAACCGGAGAGCCCGATGTCCACCAGCCTGGAGCGCTACACGGACCGCTTCGAGCAGTACGCGGACCGCCATCCCCGCGTGATCGACGTGGCCCTGGCCGCGGGACTGATGGGTTCCGCGACCCTCGGCAGCTCGATCACGCTGCCCGGCGTCGTCCCGCCCGACCACGACAGCGCCGGGACCGTCCTCATGGGCGTGTCCTGCCTGGCCCTGCTGCGGTACCGCAAGTACCCGCGGATCACCGTCGTCGTGATCACGGTCTGCACGGTGATCGCGGTCGACCTGGGGTACCTGGTCACCCCCCTGCTGCTGGCCCCGGTGATGGCGGCGCTCTACTGGCTGGCCGTCTTCTGCGACCGGAAGACCACCCGCGTCTACGGGGGCACGGTCATGGTGGCGCTGACGGCCGGCTCGGTGACGTCCAGTTCCCTGGGCTCGCACTCCCTGCTGCTCAGGGTGATCGGGCCGGTGTTCTGGCTGATGCTGCCGATCGCCGTGGGCAACATGACCCGGCTGCGGCGCGCCTACCTCGCGGCCGTGCAGGCCCGCGCCGAACACGCCGAGCGCACCCGGGAGGAGGAGGCGCGGCTGCGCGTCACCGAGGAGCGCATGCGGATCGCCCGTGAACTGCACGACGTCGTCGCCCACCATCTGGCCCTGGCCAACGCGCAGGCCGGCACCGCCGCCCACCTCGCGCTCAGCAACCCCGAGCAGTCGCGGAAGATCCTCACCGATCTGACCGGAACCACGTCGTCGGCGCTGCGCGAGCTGAAGGCCACGCTCGGACTGCTGCGCCAGAGCGACGACCCGGCCTCCCCCTCGCTCGAACCGTCCCCCGGTCTGCACTGTCTGCCCGATCTGGTGGCGGCGTGCGCGTCCGCCGGGGTCGCCGTCGCGGTGACCACGGAGGGCGTGCCCCAGCCGCTCTCGCCGGGGGTGGACCTCACGGCGTTCCGGATCGTGCAGGAGGCGCTGACCAATGTGACCAAGCACGCCGCCTCGGAGAACGCGCACGTGCGGCTCGGTTACGCCGACTCCCGGCTGCTGATCACGGTCACCAACGACGGTCCCGCGGCGGCGGCCGCCACGGGGCGCGCGGGGGTGACGGCTCCCGCGGGGAGCACGGTTCCCGCCGGGGGTACGGCTCCCTCTGCGGCCACGGCTGCCACAGCGGTCGGGGCTGCCACCGCGGTCAGGGCCGGCGAGGCTGCCCCGGCCGTCGGGCCGGGCCGGGGTTTCGGGGTCATGGGCATGCGCGAACGCGCCCGGTCCATCGGCGGGGAGCTGCGAGCGGGCCCCCGCCCGGAAGGCGGCTTCGAGGTCGCCACGGCGCTGCCGCTGCAGCCGCTGATGACGGGCGGGACCGGGGTGCCGCGCGCGGCCGAGGAGGCCTCCGCGGCGGCCGGCACCCCCGCGGCGGCCGGTACCGCCCCCGCGGCCGACACCTCCGCCGCCTCCGGCACCGCCGACGCGCGGAAGTCCACGATGTCCACCATGTGCTCCAGCTGTTTCGCCTCCTTCACCTCCCTGACCTCCTCGCCCTCCACGGCCCCCTCGCACTCCACGAACTCCACGCCCTCCTCGCACTCCACGGCCTCCGACCGGTCCGCTCGCGTCGATCCCGCAGAAGGAGAGAAGCCATGAGCATCAAGGTGCTGCTCGCCGACGACCAGGCCCTGCTGCGGGCCACGTTCCGGATCCTGATCGATTCCTGCGACGACATGACGGTGGTCGGCGAGGCCTCCGACGGCGTGGAGGCGGTGGACCTGACCCGCGCCCACCACCCCGACATCGTCCTCATGGACATCCGGATGCCGGGCGCGGACGGACTCACGGCCACGTCCGAGATCTGCGCTGACCCGGAACTGTCCGCCACCCGCGTCCTCATCCTCACCACGTTCGAGACCGAGGACTACGTCGCCCAGGCGCTGCGCGCGGGGGCCAGCGGGTTCCTCGGCAAGGACGTCACGGCCGACACCCTGCTGGACGGGCTGAGAACCGTGGCGTCCGGCGAGGCCCTGCTGTCACCGGGCGCCACCCGCACGCTCATCACCCGCTTCCTCACGTCCCCCGCGCCCGGGGGTCATCTGGCGCCCCCGGAACGCCTGGCCGAACTCACGGTCCGCGAACGCGAGGTGATGGCCCTGGCGGCGGAGGGCAAGTCCAACACCGAGATCGCCGAGGACCTCACGGTCAGTCCGCTGACCGTACGCACCCATGTCCACCGGGCCATGACGAAGCTGGGTGCCAGGGACCGGGCCCAACTGGTGGTCATCGCCTATCAGACGGGCCTGGTGCAGGCCGGCCCGACGGCGCTCTGAGGGTTCTCCGCGCGCTCTCCGAGGGTGCCGCACACGCCGACGGCTCGCCGCGGACCGCGGTGTGCGGTCCGCGGC
>NZ_JBHWZP010000592.1:0-2562 GCF_042728395.1 Streptomyces sp. NPDC060205 | reverse complement strand
CCGTACGAAGGATTCGTACGGGGCGGCGGTCATGCGCGGGTCACTCCCCGGCGCGGGAACGCGCTACCGCAGGAACGAGTTGATCTCGATCGTCTCGTCGCGGCCCGGGCCCACGCCGATGGCGGAGATCGGGGCGCCGGACATGTCCTCCAGCGCCTTCACGTACGCCTGGGCGTTCTTCGGGAGGTCCGCGAAGGTCTTGGCCTTCGTGATGTCCTCCGACCAGCCGGGCAGCTTCTCGTAGATCGGCTTCGCGTGGTGGAAGTCGGTCTGCGAGTAGGGCAGCTCCTCGACGCGCTTCCCGTCGATCTCGTACGCGACACAGACCGGGATCTCGTCCCAGCCGGTAAGGACGTCGAGCTTGGTGAGGAAGAAGTCCGTCAGGCCGTTGACGCGCGTCGCGTACCGGGCGATCGGCGCGTCGAACCAGCCGCAGCGCCGGTCGCGGCCGGTGGTGACCCCGCGCTCGCCGCCGATGCGGCGCAGCGCCTCGCCGTCCTCGTCGAGCAGCTCGGTCGGGAACGGACCCGCGCCGACCCGGGTCGTGTACGCCTTCAGGATGCCGATGACCCGGCTGATCTTCGTCGGGCCGACGCCCGAACCCGTGCAGGCGCCGCCCGCGGTGGGGTTCGACGACGTCACGAAGGGATACGTGCCGTGGTCGATGTCCAGCAGCGTGCCCTGGCCGCCCTCGAAGAGGACCACCTTGTCGTCGTCGAGCGCCTTGTTGAGCACCAGGACGGTGTCGGCGACGTACGGGCGCAGCTTCTCCGCGTAGGTCAGCAGTTCCTCGACGATCTGGTCGGTCTCGATCGCGCGGCGGTTGAAGACCTTGGTGAGGAGCTGGTTCTTGCCGTCGAGGGCCGCCTCGACCTTCTGCGTCAGGATCGACTCGTCGTACAGGTCCTGGACGCGGATGCCGACACGGTTGATCTTGTCGGCGTAGGTCGGGCCGATGCCCCGGCCGGTGGTGCCGATCTTCCGCTTGCCGAGGAAGCGTTCCGTCACCTTGTCCACCGTCACGTTGTACGGCGTGATGATGTGCGCGTTTCCGCTGATGAGGAGCTTGGACGTGTCGACGCCACGCTCGTTCAGTCCGTTCAGCTCGGAGAACAGGACCGACGGGTCGACGACGACTCCGTTACCGATGACCGGGGTACACCCCGGCGAGAGGATTCCGGAAGGGAGGAGGTGGAGGGCGTACTTCTGATCGCCCACGACTACCGTATGGCCGGCGTTGTTGCCGCCTTGGTAGCGCACCACATAGTCCACGGAACCACCGAGCAGGTCGGTGGCCTTTCCCTTGCCTTCGTCACCCCACTGAGCACCGAGCAGCACAAGTGCGGGCACGCGCGTACACCCCTTCCGGGCGGGGCATGTCCAAGGTCGGGGACGTACACGGCTGTATCTGGTACGGCTGCGTACGCCGGCGACCACCTTTGGCCGCGACCGTCGGACCGGATGCCCCGGAATAGACGAAGCCCCTGGCGCAATAGCGCAAGGGGCTCTTGCACAAAGATGCTACCCGAGGAAGCGAGGCATGACCGAGGTGGCGACTTCCGACCAGCTCCTGGTGGTCATCGACCCGGTCGCCCGTCACGGTGACGGTGAGGCGGTACGGATCGCAAAAGACGTGCTCAGCGCGGGTGCGACCACAAAAGTGTGCCTCCCTGACGGGCCCGAGGAATTCGACCGGGCACTGGCCCGGAGAGGGTCGCGGCGACCCGTCGTGGTCGGGGACGACCGGGCGCTGCTGCGCGCCGTGTCCCTTTTGCACCGGCGGCGCGAGCTGGCCGGATGTGCACTGTCCCTGGTGCCGGTGGGCGTCGGCGGCGGAGCGCTGACGCTCTCGCGGGCCCTCGGCGTGCCCCAGGGGGCCGTCGAGGCGGCCCGGGCCGTGCTCGACGGGTCCGAGCGGCGGCTCGATCTGCTGGTGGACGACAGTGACGGGGTGGTGCTGGGGGCTCTGCGCATTCCGCCGCTGGGCGGGGGCGCGGGCGGAGGCGAGGGCTCCTTGGAGGAGGACGCTCCGCAGCACCGGGCCCACTGGCTGCGGACCTGCCAGTCCCTCGTCCGCACGCTCGCCGCACGGCCCGCCCGGCCGCCGGCGTCCGCCTCCCCCGGGCCCGCGCGGCTGCGCGTCGAGGCCGACGGGCGGACCCTCATCGACCTGGACCAGCCCGTGGACGCCGTGTCGATCACTCCGGGCGGCGCGGGGGGTGGTGCGCGGATCGAGATCCGGCCCGTCTCCGTCGGCGCGGAGGCCGCGCCGCTGGAGGCCGTGGCGCGGACGATCACCGTGTCGGGGGCGGATTTCCGGTACCGGGCGGATGCGGTGGTGGCGGGCCCGGTCCGCACCCGGACGTGGACCGTCCGGGAGGGGGCCTGGGGGTTGACGCTGCCGGGGTAGCGGGCGCTCCCGCGGAGGGGTGGGCGGGTTTCTTTCGCCCCGGCCGCCCCTTCCCGTTCCCGTCCACGCATGGGGCTGCGCCCCTCGCCCCCCTATCGCGCTGCGCGCTCGTCCTCAAACGCCGGACGGGCTGAAAGGGGCGCGGGGAACTG
>NZ_JBHWZP010000591.1:0-2629 GCF_042728395.1 Streptomyces sp. NPDC060205 | reverse complement strand
GGCCCGCACCTCCTCGGAGGCGCGGGCCGTCGCCCGTACCCAAACCCTGATCAAGGGCGAGAACGGCATCGGTACGGTCCGCAAGACCACCCTCCCCGGGGGCCTGCGCGTCGTCACCGAGACCCTGCCCTCCGTGCGCTCCGCCACCTTCGGCATCTGGGCGCACGTCGGCTCGCGCGACGAGACGCCGGCTCTGAACGGCGCCACGCACTATCTCGAACACCTCCTCTTCAAGGGCACGAACAAGCGCAGCGCCCTGGACATCTCCTCCGCGATCGACGCGGTCGGCGGCGAGATGAACGCGTTCACGGCGAAGGAGTACACGTGCTACTACGCACGCGTGCTCGACACCGATCTGCCGCTCGCCATCGACGTGGTCTGCGACATGCTCACCGGCTCGCTGATCCGCGAGGACGACGTGAACGTCGAGCGCGGCGCGATCCTCGAAGAGATCGCGATGACCGAGGACGACCCGGGCGACTGCGTGCACGACCTGTTCGCGCACACGATGCTCGGCGACACCCCGCTCGGCCGTCCGGTCCTCGGCACGGTCGACACGGTCAACGCCCTCACCGCGGACCGCATCCGGCGCTTCTACAAGAAGCACTACGACCCGACCCACCTCGTGGTCGCGGCCGCGGGCAACGTCGACCACAACAAGGTCGTACGCCAGGTCCGTGCCGCCTTCGAGAAGGCGGGCGCGCTGGGGCAGCAGGCCGCCACCCCGATCGCCCCGCGCGACGGCCTGCGCACCATCCGCACCGCCGGACGCGTCGAACTCCTCGGCCGCAAGACCGAGCAGGCGCACGTCGTCCTCGGCATGCCGGGCCTGGCCCGCACCGACGAGCGCCGCTGGGCGCTCGGCGTCCTGAACACCGCGCTGGGCGGCGGCATGTCCTCCCGCCTCTTCCAGGAGGTCCGGGAGAAGCGCGGCCTCGCGTACAGCGTGTACTCGTACACCTCGGGCTTCGCCGACTGCGGCCTCTTCGGCGTGTACGCGGGCTGCCGTCCGAGCCAGGTCCACGACGTGCTGAAGATCTGCCGCGACGAACTCGACCAGGTCGCCGAGCACGGCCTGTCCGACGACGAGATCGGCCGGGCCATCGGCCAGCTCCGCGGCTCCACGGTCCTCGGCCTGGAGGACACGGGCGCGCTGATGAACCGTATCGGCAAGAGCGAGCTGTGCTGGGGCGAGCAGATGTCCGTCGACGACATGCTGACCCGGATCGCCTCGGTCACCCCGGACGACGTCCGGGAGGTCGCCGCCGAGATCCTGGGACAACGGCCCTCGCTGTCGGTCATCGGCCCGCTGAAGGACAAGCAGGCGTCCCGCCTGAACGACGCCGTCGCCTAGAGCGGCACACGTCCTCGACCGGGGCAGGTCCCCGACTAAGGAATCACGAACATGAGCAAGCTGCGCGTGGCGGTCCTGGGCGCCAAGGGGCGTATCGGATCAGAGGCGGTCCGGGCCGTCGAGGCCGCCGAGGACCTGGAGCTGGTGGCAGCCCTCGGGCGCGGGGACTCCCTGGAGACCCTGACCGACACCCGCGCCCAGGTCGTCGTCGAACTCACCACCCCCGACTCGGTGATGGACAACCTCGGCTTCTGCGTGCGCCACGGCATCCACGCCGTGGTCGGTACGACGGGCTGGACCGACGAGCGCCTCGCACAGCTGACCGCCTCGCTGGCCGCCGCACCGGGGACGGGCGTGCTCATCGCCCCGAACTTCTCCATCGGCGCGGTCCTCACCATGAAGTTCGCGGAGGTGGCCGCGCCGTACTTCGAGTCCGTCGAGGTCATCGAACTGCACCACCCGAAGAAGGTGGACGCCCCCAGCGGCACCGCCTCCCGCACCGCCCAGCTCATCGCCGCCGCCCGGCGGAAGGCGGGCAGCGCCCCGCAGCCCGACGCCACGGCGACGGGCCTGGACGGCGCACGCGGCGCGGACGTCGACGGCGTTCCGGTGCACTCGGTGCGGCTGCGCGGTCTGCTGGCCCACCAGGAAGTGCTGCTCGGCGGGGAGGGCGAGACCCTCACGATCCGCCACGACTCCCTCCACCACAGCAGTTTCATGCCGGGCATCCTGCTCGGCGTACGCCGTGTCGTGGACACCCCGGGCCTCACCTTCGGCCTGGAACACTTCCTGGATCTGAAGTAACCACCATGGGCGCGAAAATCACGTACGCCGTCACGGCCGCCGTCCTGGTCGTCTACTTCGTCCTGGTCGGCAGCCGCGGGGTGATGCTCATCCAGCACGGCACACTGCTCACCGTCACCTTCGGTGTCGCCGTCCTGATCCTGCCGGTGATCGGTGTCTGGTTCCTCTGGAAGAACACCCGGTTCGTCCAGCGGGCCAACCGGCTCGCCACCGAACTGGACGCCGAGGGCGGGCTGCCCGTCGACGAGCTGGCGCGTACCCCGGCCGGCCGTATCGACCGGGACTCCGCCGACGAGGTCTTCGCCCGGCGCAAGGCCGAGACGGAGGACGCCCCCGACGACTGGCGCAGCTGGTTCCGGCTGGCTGTCGCCTACCACGACGCCCGTGACACCCCACGGGCCCGCAAGGCGATGCAGCACGCGATCGCCCTCCACGACGGCAAGCCCGTACGGGCCTGAACGACGCTGTCTC
>NZ_JBHWZP010000590.1:0-2631 GCF_042728395.1 Streptomyces sp. NPDC060205 | reverse complement strand
CTGGAAAAGGGCGCGGGGAACTGCGCAATCTTTTTGCCTTCGCTCAGGCTCTTTGTCTGTTGCCCCTCATTGCTGTGTAGAGCATGTCTCCCAGGAAGACGATGACGATCGCGGCCACCAGCTGGAGGGCGTGACGGCCCCAGTCGATACCGCTGGTCTCGGCGATGCCAATACCGCGGGCGATCGCGTTGCCCACGATCGCGCCGATAATTCCGAAGATCGTGGTGAGCCAGAGCGGACTGTGCTGCTTGCCAGGAATGATCGCCTTGGCCAGCAAGCCCAGTACGAATCCCACGATGATCGCCCACAACCAGCCCATGGCTGCCTCCTATACGGCTCTACGCGAGCATTACGCCCAGTGTCGGCCCGGGTGCCGTACGGCGCATGTCGGGCACGGCCATACGCGGTACGGCGCAGACGTCCCCAGCCACGCCGGAGCCGACCCGGCCTCGTGGGCGGAGCGACCCCGGCGTAACGTTGTTGCCCGTACGGGCCGGGGAGCGTCCGATGCAGGCGGGGTGGTGGAACGTGATGCGGAAGCAGAGCGAGACCGAGGTCTTCCGGATCACCGGGGCCAGGCAGGGGCTCGCCGACGACGTAAGGGGCAGGCAGCGCCGCTACATCATCTCGATGTCCGTGCGTACGGTGTCCGTCGTCCTCGCGGCCACGCTCTGGAACGTGGAGCGCCATGTCGCCGTCGTTGCGCTGGTGCTCGGCGTGCTGCTCCCCTACATCTCCGTCGTGATCGCCAACGCGGGACGTGAGAACGCGCCGTCGCTGCCGTCCACCTTCGTGACCGCTCCGACCCGTCCGATGCTTGCGGGTCCGGTCGTCGGCGGGGCCGCGGAACCCGTCGCGGAAGACCTGACGGCCGACCCCGGCACACGGCTGCGGGACGAGCCGCACGAGCGGGCCTGAGCACCGGGGATCCGGAAAAAGCGGAATCCGAAACCTCTGCCGAGCTCAAGAAAAGCTCAGATCAATCATGTTGTTCCGTTGCCGGGCGATGGGTGACCCGTGACATACTTGGTACGCACTCCGCATCCCCCGTCGGAGTGACAGACCGACGCCGGGCAGCTCCCCCCGTGGCTGCTCGGCGTCGCCTTTTCCGGACCGGTCAGGACTCGTGGGAACCCGCCGGGACTCGACTACTGTCGAGGACGTGATCCTGAACGTTCCCGGTTCCGAGCCGTCGTCCCCGTCCTCCCCCATCTGCTCCGCCAAGGCCTGCCGGGCCGACGCCGTGTGGGTGCTCGCCTGGAACAACCCGAAGCTGCACACGCCGGAGCGCCGCAAGACCTGGCTCGCGTGCGAGGAGCACCGCGACCATCTGTCGAAGTTCCTGGGCGTCCGCGGATTCCTGAAGGACGTGGTCCTGCTGTCGGAATGGGAGCCCGCGGAGCAGCAGCCCGGCCTGTGACGGCGGGCCGGGCCTTCGAGAGAGGGGTGGTCAGCCGCCGATCGCCGACATCGGGCGGTCCGGCTGCACGAAGGAGGGGTCGTCCAGGCCCGCCCCGGCCTTCTTCCCCCACATCGCCAGCCGCCAGATCCGGGCGATCTCCTCGTCCGGCGCGTCCGAGCGGAGCGCGGCCCGCAGATCGGTCTCCTCCTGGGCGAAGAGGCAGGTGCGGACCTGCCCGTCCGCGGTGAGCCGGGTACGGTCGCAGGCCGAGCAGAACGGGCGGGTGACCGAGGCGATCACGCCGACCCGGTGCGGGCCGCCGTCCACCACCCAGCGCTCGGCGGGAGCCGAGCCGCGCTCGTCGGCCCCCTCCTCCGTGAGCTCGAAGCGGGTGCGCAGCGAGGTGAGGATGTCACCGGCGGTGACCATGCCGTCGCGCTTCCAGCCGTGCTGCGCGTCCAGCGGCATCTGCTCGATGAACCGCAGTTCGTAGTCGTTCTCCACGGCCCAGGCGAGCAGGTCCGGCGCCTCGTCCTCGTTCAGTCCGGGCATCAGTACGGAGTTGACCTTGACCGGGGTCAGGCCCGCTGCGCGGGCCGCTTCGAGGCCCTCGATGACGTCCTTGTGGCGGTCGCGGCGGGTGAGGGTCTTGAAGACGTCGGGGCGCAGGGTGTCCAGCGAGACGTTGACGCGGTCGAGGCCCGCCGCCTTGAGTGCGGTCGCGGTGCGCTTGAGACCGATGCCGTTCGTCGTCAGGGACATCTGGGGGCGGGGTTCGAGGGCCGCCACTCGCTCCACCATCCCGACCAGCCCGGGGCGCAGCAGGGGCTCACCGCCGGTGAAGCGGACCTCGGTGATGCCGAGCCGGGTCACCGCCAGGTCGATGAGGCGGACGATCTCGTCGTCCGTGAGCAGGTCGGGCTTGGCCAGCCACTGCAGGCCCTCCTCGGGCATGCAGTACGTACATCTGAGGTTGCACCGGTCGGTCAGTGAGACGCGCAGGTCGGTGGCCACCCGGCCATAGGTGTCGATGAGCACGTGGGCCCCTCCCTCGATACGGACCGCGACACGGGCCGACGGTTGCGGACGGCCGGACCGCTGCGGACGAGCGGGCCGGTTCGAACGATCAGTCGAGCCGATACGAACGAGCCTACGTGACCGGGCCGACAACAAGCGTGGCCCGATCCCACGAGACGCACCGCGGCCGCGTCGTAGATCCCTACGACGCG
>NZ_JBHWZP010000589.1:0-2671 GCF_042728395.1 Streptomyces sp. NPDC060205 | reverse complement strand
GGGCACATGCCCCGGCCCCGCTGCCGTTCAGTGCTTCAGCGTTGCCGCTCGGTAGGGAACCGGCGTACCGAACCGGCCGGTCAGACGCCGACCCGCTCGCCCTCGACCGCCGGCGGCTGAGGCGGCTGCGAACGCGTCGACGGCTCCTCGAACGACTCGTTGTGACTGAGGTCCGGCAGCCGGTTCAGCCACTTCGGGAAGTACCAGTTGCGCTCGCCGAGCAGGGCCATGACCGCCGGGAGCAGTACACCGCGGATGATCGTGGCGTCGATCAGGACCGCCGCCGCGAGGCCCACACCCATCTGCTTCATGGACTGCATGGACAGCGTGCCGAAGATCGCGAAGACGGCGACCATGATGACGGCGGCGCTGGTGATGACACCGGCGGTGGTGACGACGCCGTGCTGGATGGCGTCCCGGGTCGTCAGCCCCCGCAGCCGCGCCTCACGGATCCGCGAGACCACGAACACGTGGTAGTCCATCGAGAGCCCGAACAGGATCACGAAGAGGAACAGCGGCAGCCAGGTGATGATCGCGCCCACACCCTCGGCGCCCACCACCGACGCGCCCCAGCCGTGCTGGAAGACGGCGACCAGGATGCCGTACGCCGCGCCGACCGACAGGAGGTTGAGGACGATCGAGGTGACCGCGATCGTCAGCGAGCGGAACGACAGGAGCATCAGGACGAAGGCGAAGACCACGACGAAGACGAAGACCGGGGCGACCGCGCTGACGAGCTGGTCGTTGAAGTCCTTCGAACCCGCCACCTGACCGGAGACCGGTGCCTCGACGCCGTCGACCTTGCCGAGCGTCCCGGGACGGACCTCGTCGCGGAGGATCGTCAGGCTCTTCTCGGCCTTGTCGAGGTCGGAGCCGCCCACCAGCGGCACGTACACGAAGGCGATGTTCTGCGCGTCGTGCACCTTGACGTCGACCGGGCCGCGCGAGGCACCCGAACTGACCGCCTGGGCCCGGAAGTCGGCGATCGCGGACTTCACCTCGGGGGAGTTGATGTCGTCGGCCTTGACGACCACCTCGGCCGGGTCGGAACCGCCGGGGAAGGCCTCGTTGACCCGCTCGTACGTCGCCACGATCGGCAGCGAGTCGCCGAACTCCTGGTCCAGCGTGAGGTTCTGGGTCTTCATGCCCAGCGCGGGAGCGGCGATGGCCACCAGGGCGCCCGCCGCGACGATCAGCGAGATCGCCGGCTTGGCCAGCACCACGCGCAGGACGGCCGTCCAGAAGCGGCTGTCATTACCTGAACCGCTCTTGCCCGCACCGCTGTTGGTCTTGCGGCGCTTGTCCGGGTGCAGGAACGGGATCCGCCCCGTCTCGACCCGCTTGCCGAGCAGCGAGAGGACCGCGGGAAGCACCGTCACCGAGCCGACCATGGCGACCGCCACGACCATCAGGGAGGCGAGCCCCATCGCCTTGAAGGTGGCGATGCCGGTGAACAGCATGCCCGCCATCGCCACGCACACCGTGACACCGGAGACGATGATGGCCCGGCCGCTGGTCGCCGCCGCGATGCGCAGCGCGGTCTCGGGGTCGCGGCCCGCCGCGCGCTCCTCGCGCTCACGCCGCAGATAGAACAGGCAGTAGTCGACGCCGACCGCGAGCCCGACCAGCAGCATCACGGAGCTTGAGGTCTCGTCCATCGGCTGGACATGGCTGACGATCATCATCAGGCCCATGGTGGCCATGATCGCGGTGATCGCGAGCAGCACCGGCACCAGGGCCGCCACCAGCGCGCCGAACGCGACCAGCAGGATGCCGAGGGCCACCGGCACGGCGGAGAACTCGGCCTGCTGGAAGTCGTCGCCGAAGGCGTCGTCGAACGTCTTGTTCATGCTGGCGCCGCCGATCTCCTCGATCCGCAACGCCTCATGGTCCTTCTGGACCTCGTCCACGGCCTTCAGGACGGGCTCGACCCGCTCACCCGCCGTGTCCGCCTCGCCGCGCATGTCGAACTGCACCAGCGCGCTGCGGCCGTCCTTCGAGATCGTCTTCGTGTCGTACGGCGAGGTCACGTCGGTGACCTTGCCGGTGCCCTCGACCGCCTTGATCACGGCGGCGACGGCGGCACGGAACTCGCTGTCTGTCGCCTTGAGACCCGTCTCCTTCGCCTGGAGGAGCACGGTCTCCCCGGCCGGCTCCTCGATCCCCGCCTGCTCCGCGATGGCCGCGGCCCGGCCCGTCTCGCCCCCGAGCTGCTCGCTGTCCTTGAGCTCGACCGTGCCCGCCGCCGAGCCGAGCCCCATCGCCAGAACGACGAACAGCACCCAGATCCCGACGGCCGCCCAGCGGTGCCGGGCGCTCCAGCCACCGGCCCGGGCCGCTATCCCCCGTACCCGCGTGTCTCGCTTCCCCATGACGGGCTTGCCCCCTTGTCCTGGGTGCCGACCCCCTGCCGGCACCGTCGTTATGAAGGTATGGCGCGGATAAGGGCCTCTCCTCGTGCTCCTTGGTGAAGTCCGGCGGCCGTAAGTCCTCCCCGCGGACCCCGGGACCTCCGCACTGAGGAGGATGAGAGGCCCTTACATGTAAAGCCGCTCCTCGGGGGTCGCGCCCGAGCTGACCGGTCGGTAACCTGCGGTGGGCCGGGACATCCCGGCCCGGCGGGCGCGGCGGGCGCCCCCCCCCCCCCCCCCCGCCCCCCCCCCGCGGCGGG
>NZ_JBHWZP010000588.1:0-2678 GCF_042728395.1 Streptomyces sp. NPDC060205 | reverse complement strand
GCACGAGGCGGGAGCGGCCGACGGCGCGTGGGTCAGCGGCGACCATGCCCGCCCGGGCCGCTGTTGCCGTCCAACCCGTTGGTGTCGAGCTCACGGTTGTTCTGCTCGATCGCCTCGATGTTGCCGTCACGGGTGGTCTTCATCAGCCGGACCTGGCTCACCGTGGCGTCCGTGATGCCCACCAGGGCGTCACGGATGGACATCATGGTCTCCTTGGTGGTCTGCCGCTCCTTCTGCTCCTGCGGCTTGGCCTTCTCGGCGAAGTCACCTTCGGTGCCGGGCCACTTGACGGTGGGGGCCAGCTCGTCGAGGAACTCCTCGGTCATGCTCCTGGCCAGGGTGCCGATCTCCTCCAGCTGCCCCGCCAGGGCCTCGATGCGCTGCGGGTCTACGTAGTACCGCTGTCCCATCGTCAGTCCTCCCCGTCGTCGCCGAGCGCGTCCCGCCAGGCAGGGGTGGCCTGGTCGTGGCGCGCCGTGTCCTCGTCGTCCTCCTGCAGCACCTCGGGACCGAAGATCTTCTCCCAGTCCAGCTCGAAGCCCTTCAGCTCCGGCACTTCGCTGCTGGGCTCGGCGAAGGGTGCCATCGCCTTCATCACGTGCTTGTTCATCTTCAGGCGTGCCGCGTTCGCCGCTTCCAGGACGCTCGCGGACAGCTCCTGGTGGGACATGTCCCGGTACTTGTTCTCCAGGAACTCGATCCCGGTCAGTTCGCCCTGGGGTCCCACCGTGGCGCGCACCGCACGGTCGGAGGAGAGCACCGCGAACGACGCCTGGCGCAGCTCGCGCTCGGTGCGCGCGACCGCCTCCTGGGCAGCCTGGAGTTCGGCCATGGCCTTCTCCAGTCGCTTCTCCAGCGGTTCCGTCACGCCCGCCCCGCCCTTCTCGTCGGCAACTACGCTGCTGATCTTGCCTGGTGAGGGCCGCTTCGCGGAAGTCCGGGAGGGGTGGGATTCGTCTCTCCCCCGTTCCTGCCGTGGCCGGACCTGTTCCCGCGAGGGGCCCCCACCGTGCTCACCGCCCGATCACGGCCGGCGTGCCGCCCTCCTCGGTGCCCCACACGTCCTCGTCCTCCTCCAGGTAGTCGGAGCTGGTGGCCCTGCGGCCCGGCTCCGCCTCCTCCTCGGAGGACTCGCCGGCGCCGCCGGTGGTGTTGACCCGGGAGGCCGGGGCCAGGAAGGTGTCGCTGTCCTCCTGCCGGTTCCACGGGCTGCGCCTTCGGCGGTTGCGGCGCTCGCTCTCCTCGGCCGCGTCGACCAGGACGGAGCGCACCCGCTCGCCGTTGCCCTTCTCGCCGCCGGCGCCCATGCCGCCCATGCCGCCGCCCATCGGCATACCGGGGCTGCCCGGTGTCCCGGGGGCGCCGGGTGTCCCGGCCGTGGCCGCGGCGGCGGTGGCGGCGAGCGGGGAGCCCGTGCTGTCCGAGAGGGGGTCGACACCACCGGACGAGTTGAAGCCCGAGGACAGGCCGTCCGAGCCGGAGAGGCCGCCGCCGGTGGACCCGAGGCCCGTACTGCCGCCGCCGAGGTTCAGCTCGGAGAGCGGTACGTCCCGGGAGGTGGTGCCGCCGCCTCCGCCTCCGCCCCCGACGCCGTTGAGGTCGTTGAGGTCGCCGAGGCCGTCGAGGATGCTCGACCTGTCGTTGTTCGCGTTCGAGTTGAGGTCGTGGAGGTCGACCCGCTCGGTGTTGCCCTGCGCGTCGGTGACGGTGGCGATGCCGGTGTCGGGGTCGATGACCTGCTTGCTGCCGTCCGGGAAGGTGGTGGTCAGCTGGCCGTTGTCCAGGCTGGTGACGGAACCGTCCGGGTTGGTGAAACTCGCGCCGTGGGTCAGGTCGGTGGTCGTGGTGGTGCCGTCCGCGTTCGTGGTGGTCAGCAGCCCGTTGTCCGGGTCGAACGAGCTCTCGCTGCCGTCCGCGAAGGTGGTGGTGAAGTCGCCCGCGTCGTCGAGTTCGACGTTGCCACCGGTCGGGGTCTCCAGCCCGTTCTGATCGCCGTTGAGGTCCCCGAAGTTGCCCAGGTCGTCGATCGACTCGGTGGTGATGTCGTTCAGGTCGTTCAGGTCGTTCAGATCGTTCAGGTCGTTGAGGCTGTTCTGGCTGTTCTGGCTGTTGAGGTCGCCCAGATTGCCGAGGTTCTCGGTGGTCGTCTTGCCGTCCGGGTCGACGGTGGTCGCCTGGCCCGTCGACGGGTCGACGGTCTGGGTCGTGCCGTCCGGGAACGTGGTCGTCAGCTTCCCGTCGTCACCCAGCGACGTCACCGAACCGTCCGGGTTCGTCACCTTCAGACCGTCACCCAGATCCTGCGTGGTGACATTGCCGTCCGGCGAGGTCGTGGTCAGCGTCCCGGTGTCCGGGTCGAAGGAGCTGGTGCTGCCGTCCGGGAAGTCGGTCGTCAGGTCGCCCGCGTTGTTCAGCTGGCTGTTGGAGCCGGTCGGCCCGTCGAGCACCCCGTCGCCGTTGGCGCTGCCGTTGAGGTCGGTCAGGCTGCCCAGGTCGGTCGTCGTGGTGGTGCCGTCCGGGTTGGTGGTGATCGCCTGCCCGGTCGTGGGGTCGACGGTCTGGGTCGTGCCGTCCGGGAACGTCGTCGTCAGCTTCCCGTCGTCACCCAGCGACGTCACCGAACCGTCCGGGTTCGTCACCTTCAGACCGTCACCCAGATCCTGCGTGGTGACATTGCC
>NZ_JBHWZP010000587.1:0-2691 GCF_042728395.1 Streptomyces sp. NPDC060205 | reverse complement strand
CCCCCGTCCGGCACCCAGCAGCAGGAGATCGTCCCATGGCCGGTGAAAAGGCCGACGTCAAGCATTTCGACCTCAAGCAGATGGAGAACTTCCGGGACAACGAGGTACAGCCGGTCTACACGGCGGCCAAGAAGCACCGCGAAGAGGGCGACGGGTCCACCATCCGCCCGCTCGGCCACCTCGTCGACGGGCACACCACCCCGGACAACCTCGACCAGAACCAGCAGCTCCTGCGCATCGGCAAGATGGCCACCGAGCCCCTGGTCTCGGGACCGAAGCTGATCGAGGGCGTCCGCACCACCGCGGAGGCCATCGACAAGCTGCTGGGCGACCAGATGGATCTCTTCAAAGAGCTGAAGGAAGCCCTCTCGGACACCATCGAGGAGGCCAACAAGACCAAGAACAAGAACCTCGACGCGATCGACGCGCAGACCCTGCTGCAGACGTTCGAAGAGGTCGACACCCTCACGGCCGGCGGCACGGAAGAAGAAGACGAGGACTGACCCCGCCCGTGCCGGCGGTGGCCACGACCGGCCGGCGCGCTCCGTAAGACACCCACGCCCGCGCACCCGTACGAAGACACGGTGTGCCGGTGCGGACGACAACCGACCAGAAAGGGCGCCCGGTGGCCGATCGCTACGACCCCAACTCCGGCACCAACCTCGACAAGTTCGACAACGCCGGCGACCCGTCGAGTGACGTCTGGGCCACCCTGGTCAAGCACATCACCGGTTATCCGGTGCCGGACCGCAGCACCATCTTCGACACGCTCCGCTCCGACCACGGCGGCAAGCTCTTCCGGATGGACATCAAGGAGCGCAGCCTCAGCCTGATGGTCAAGGACTCCGGGTTCCTGACCAACACCGGCGAGGACTACGACATCTTCTTCTTCGACGGCGGCAAGAAGACGAAGATCATGCAGGCCCGAATCGTGTTCGAGGGCCGCGTGAAGGCCGGCGAGGAGATCATCTTCGCCGGTCCCGGCTCCGACAACGTCAATGACGCGCAGGTCCGTGAGGGCAACGAGTTCACGGACTACAACAAGGACAAGATGTCCACCATCCCGCTCGCCCGGTACATGAACGGGCCGCGGACGGCGCTCCTGGAGCTGCTGAGGGGCGGCACCCAGAACGCCCGGTTCAGCAACCTGAGCGTGGGCGGCAGCGACGCGGTGGACCTGAACTCCTTCAACCGCACGGGCGAGTCCTTCGACTACGCCGCCAAGTTCTTCCGGGACCACCAGGTGGTCCTGAAGGACTGGGAGGACCGTTTCAGCAAGGACGACGCCAGCTGGAAGGGCGAGGCCGCGGAAGTCTTCCGCAGCCTGCTGAAGAAGATCCGCGAGAACTACGACGCCTACATCGAGACCTTCGACTCCTCGGCCGGCACCGGCGACGAGACCGGCACCGGCAACACGGTGTACTCGCGCGCCCTGTCGCTCGGCCGCAAGTACCTGGAGGACTCCGCCACCAAGCTGCTGGAGGCCTGGCTGGCCTGGGCGAAGTCCCCGTACTACGACCCGCACCAGGTGCTGCGCTACGTCCTGGACGACCTCGCCCAGTGGGTGGACGCGAACAACGTCGCCAAGACGAACATCACGTCCACCAGCAACCGCTACACCACCACCGTCCGGCACAGCCCGCAGGGCGGCTTCACCCAGACGCACCCCGAGTACGGCGACCTGACCGACATCGCCAACTGGGCCAAGGTCGGTGACAAGGCGGTCAAGGTCTGGAGCCAGGGCGTCGAGGACTACCTGAGCAAGCCCGCCGCCACGGTGCAGTCGAACCTGAACAACCACTTCCTCGAACTCGGCGAGGACTTCGCGGACAACGTGCCCAAGCCGAAGTCCACCAGCACCGCCTCGGAGGAGTACGAGGAGAAGAAGGCGAAGGAGGAGGAAGAGGAGCTCAGGAAGCAGCGGGAGGAGGACAAGAAGTACCAGGAGGAGCTGCGGGAGGAGCAGAGGAAGCAGCGGGAGGAGGACAAGAAGTACCAGGACGAGCTCCGTGAGGAGCAGAACAAGCAGCGCGAGGAGGACAAGAAGTACCAGGACGAGCTGCGGGAGGAGGCGAACAAGCAGCGCGAGGAGGACAAGAAGTACCAGGACGAGCTCCGTGAGGAGCAGAAGAAGGAGCAGGACGAGGCCAAGCGCGAGGCCGAGGAACTGCGCAACGAGCAGAACCAGCAGCGCGACGAGGACAAGAAGTACGCGGACGAGCTCCGCGAGGAGCAGAAGCGCGAGCAGGAAGAGGCCAAGCGCGAGGCCGAGGAGCAGGCCAAGGAGGTGCAGGAGAGCCTCGGAGGCATCAACGACCCCAACAATCCGGCCAACCAGCAGAACCTCGACAGCCTCGACGACCTGCTGAACCAGAAGAACGACATCACCACCGAGAGCCTGGGCGACCTCGGCGACATCAACGGCCAGGGCAACGGCAACGGGAACGGCAACGGCGAGACGGACCTGGGCCCGGTCACCTCGAACCTCGGCAACCTGGGCTCGCTGAACGGCGGCTCCCTCAAGACCCCGACCGGCGGCAACACGCAGGCCGACGGCGGCAAGCTCACCACCGACTTCCCCGACGGAACCACCACCTCGTTCGACCCCGACACCGGGACGCTGACCACCACGTCGCCGGACGGCAATGTCACCACGCAGGATCTGGGTGACGGTCTGAAGGTCGGCAACCT
>NZ_JBHWZP010000586.1:0-2789 GCF_042728395.1 Streptomyces sp. NPDC060205 | reverse complement strand
GTTCCCCGCGCCCCTGAAGGGGCACGCCCTGCCCGGGCGGTGTTTTTGAGGGGCGCGGGGAACTGCGCGGCCAGCCACAGCGGACCCGCACCCGAAAAACGGCCCCCGGCCTACCCCTCGTGGGCGTCCCGGTGAGCCTTCGCCAGTTCGACGTAGAACACCCCGTTCAGGGAAACCCCTTCCCGCTCCTCCGCGCTCAGCTCCCGCTTCACCTTGGCGGGAACGCCGGCGACGAGAGACCCGGGCGGCACCCGCATCCCCTGTGGCACCAACGCCTGCGCCGCGACCAGCGACCCCGCCCCGATCACCGCCCCGTTGAGGATCGTCGCCCCCATCCCCACCAGGCAGTCGTCCTCGACGACCGCCCCGTGCACCACCGCGTTGTGCCCGATGGACACCCGCTCCCCGATGGTGATCGGAAAACCGGGGTCGACATGGAGCGTGCAGTTGTCCTGGACGTTGCTGTCGGCCCCGATCACGATCGGACCGCAGTCCGCGCGCAGCACCGCGCCGTACCAGACGCTCGCGCCCGGCCGCAGGGTCACGTCCCCGATGACCACGGACGTGGGCGCCACGAACGCCTCCGGGTCCAGTTGCGGATCCTTGCCGCCGATCCCCATGACCAGCGCCTCGTGCGTCATCACCGTCTCCTCGTCGTCGGTACACCGGCACGGTAGGCGATGGGCCGCAGGCCCGGCCCCGCGGGTCCGTGTCACCCGCCCCGGGCGAGGCGCGGCGGCCCGGCGGGGAAGAGGGTGACGTGCCGACAGGTTTCCGGGGGCCGGGAGGGCACGGTCATGGTGTTCACGAGGCTCGCCCGGGTGACGACGGGCCGTATCGGGGTCCCCGTCGGCCGGCAGCTCGTCAGCGTGAGCATCCTGGACATGGCGACCCGGCTCGCCGCGCAGGCGTTCCTCGCCGCGCTGCCGATGCTCTTCGCCATCGCCTCCTTCACCCCGCCCGCGATCCGCAGGGAACTGGTGGGCACCCTGCGCACCCAGCTGGGCACCGAAGGGCCGGTCCTGACCCAGGTGGACGAGGTCTACCGGGGCGCCGCCGACTCGATGGAGACCTGGGGCGCGATCGGGGTGCTGGTGGCCCTCCTGTCCGCGACCGCCTTCAGCCGGGCACTGCAGCGCCTGTGCGAACGCTCCTGGCACCTGCCGCGCGCCGGACTGCGGACCGTGGTGTGGCGCTGGGGCGTGTGGCTCCTGGTCTGGGTCACCGTGCTGGTGTCCCAGGGGACACTGCGCGACGGCTTCGGCGCCGGGTCCGCCCTGGGGTTCCCCCTGCAGTTGATCGCCGCGGTCCTCATGTGGTGGTGGACGCAGCATCTGCTGCTCGCGGGGCGGGTGGCGTGGCTGCCGCTGCTGCCGGGCGCCCTGCTCACCGGGACCGGTGTCGTCCTGTACTCGGCCGTGTCCGGGCTGTGGCTGCCGCGCTCGCTGGAGCTGAGCGTCGACCGGTACGGGCCGCTCGGCTCCGTCTTCACGGTGCTGTCGTGGCTCATCTTCTTCTTCGCGATCGTCGCGGGCGGCATCGCGATCGGGTACGTACTGGCCCACGACGCCCTCCTCAGCCCCTGGCTGGGCCTGACGGAACCAGGTAAGGGCAAAGCGACGGGCGGATCCCCTGCCGGGGGTGATGCGCCCCGGCCGGGCACGAACGATCGTCAGGCCATGGAACCCACTACGCGGGGGCAGCGGTGGTCGGCGCGCGGAGCGCTGGCGGCGGCCACGGCGGCGGTACTGGTGCTGGGCGTGTTCGCGGGACTGCGGACCATCGCCCTGCTGGGTGTGGGACTGGCCGGTCTGGCGGTCACGGCCGCGGCACTGTGGTGGGTGCTCACGCGGCGGAGCGTATGGCGGCTGCTCGCCGCCGTGCTGGCCGTCGCCGCACCGGTGTGGATCGTCGTCGCGTACACCCGGGCCCAGCTGGCGTGGGTCGTCGCCGTGGCCGGAGCGCTGTTCATGGTCGCGGTCGGCGCGGGCCGCCGAGCCCTCGTCCGCGCGGACGGGCCGGCCCGGACACCGGAACACCCCGCCCCCCGGGTGCGGCACCCCGTCCTGATCATGAATCCACGCTCGGGCGGCGGCAAGGTGGAGAAGTTCGGGCTGCGGGAGAAGGCGGAGGCACTGGGTGCGCAGGTCCTCCTCCTGGAGGGGCCGGGCGAGACCGACGTGGCCGAACTGGCGCGCAAGGCCGCGACCGAGGGCGCCGATCTGCTCGGTGTCGCGGGCGGTGACGGCACCCAGGCCCTGGTGGCCGACGTCGCCGCCTCGCTCGGCCTCCCCTTCCTGGTGGTGCCGGCCGGCACCCGCAACCACTTCGCCCTGGACCTGGGGCTCGACCGCGAGGATCCGGCGAAGGCGCTCGACGCCCTGACCGACGGGGTGCTGCTCCGCGTCGACCTGGGCCGCGCGGCCGGCCACCCCTTCGTCAACAACGTGTCGTTCGGGGCGTACGCCGAGGTGGTGCAGAGCCCGGCCTACCGCGACGGCAAGACCCGTACGACCCTGGAACTCCTCCCCGACCTGCTCGTGGGCCATCGTGGCGCGCGGCTCGCCGCCCGGGCCGGCGAGGCGGACTTCGAGGCACCGCAGGCGCTGCTGGTGAGCAACAACCCCTACGGCACCGGCGACATCGCCGGGCTCGGCCGCCGATCGCGGCTGGACGGCGGCGAGTTGGGGGTCGTCGGGGTCGACGTGGCCAGCGCCGCCCAGGCCGCCGGTCTGCTGCGCGGACGCCGTGCCACCGGTCTGACCCGGGTCACCGCGCGGGAGGTCGTC
>NZ_JBHWZP010000585.1:0-2788 GCF_042728395.1 Streptomyces sp. NPDC060205 | reverse complement strand
GTCGTTGGGTTTCAGCCTGTCCGGCGTTTGAGGACGAGGCCGTTCAGGCCGATGGGGGGCTGGGGGCGCAGCCCCCAGGGCGTCTGGCTCAGGGGAGTCTGGGGAAGCGGGCTTCCAGGTTCCAGATGGCCGGGTTGTCCCGGAGACCCTCGTGGAGGTCTGTCAGGTCGGCCAGGACGTCGTGGAGGAAGTCCCTTGCCTCGCGGCGGAGTTCGGTGTGGGAGAAGGTGAGTGGGGGTTCTTCCACCGGCATCCAGTCCGACTCGATGTCCACCCAGCCGAAGCGGCGCTCGAAGAGCATGCGGTCGGTGGACTCGGTGAAGTCCAGTTCGGCGCGCTGAGGGCGGGAGGCCCTGCTGCCCATGGGGTCCTGGTCGAGTTGTTCGACGATGTCGCACAGGGCCCAGGCGAAGTCGAGCACCGGCACCCATCCCCAGCCTGTGGACAGCTCGCGGTCCGCCTTCGTGTCGGCGAGGTAGACGTCTCCGCAGAACAGGTCGTGGCGCAGCGCGTGGACGTCCGCGCGGCGGTAGTCGGTCTGCGGGGGGTCCGGGAAGCGGGAGGAGAGGGCGTAGCCGATGTCGAGCACGTGGGTGATGGTGTCACGCCGTTCTAGGATCGCCCCCATGCCCCGGTCTGCTCGCTTTGGTCCTGTCGCTGTTCTGCTGGCTTGCCTGGTCGCCGGCTGCGATGGGGGTGTGGGGGGTGTCGCGGGGGGTTCCGGGGTGGGGGATCCGTACTTTCCCAAGGCCGGGAACGGGGGGTACGACGTGACCCATTACGGGCTCACGCTCGACTACGAGCCGAAGTCGCGGCGGCTGGTGGGGAAGGCGGAGATCCGGGCTCGGGCGAAGAAGGATCTCAGCGCGTTCAATCTTGATCTCAAGGGGATGGAGGTCGGGTCGGTCGAGGTGGACGGCGAGCCCGCTCGGTTCAACCGCAGTGGTGATCATGAGCTGACCGTTCGGCCGCGCAAGGATCTGGAGGGCGGGGATTCCTTCGTGGCGGTCGTGCGCTACGAGGGTGTGCCGGAGGTCATCACCGATCCCGACGGGTCCGAGGAGGGGTGGCTGCCCACCGAGGACGGGGCTCTGGGGCTGGGGGAGCCCACCGGGTCGATGGCCTGGTTCCCCGGGAATCATCATCCGAGCGACAAGGCCTCGTACGACATTGTCGTCGAGGTGCCCGAGGGGGTGGAGGTCGTCTCCGTCGGGGAGTTGCGGAAGCGGGCGGTCAAGGGTGGGCGGGCTGTCTTCGACTGGCGGGTTTCGGAGCCTGTGGCTTCTTATGTGGTGACCGTGGCCGTGGGGGAGTTCGAGATCCGTCGGTCGAAGGCGGGGCGGCTGCCCGTCTATGTGGCCGTGGATCCCGATCAGGCGGCGGACAGTGCCGAGGTGCTCGATCGCATTCCCGAGGTCATGGAGTGGGCCGGGGAGTACTTCGGGCCGTATCCGTTCTCGTCGACGGGCGCGATCGTGGAGCGTGAGGACGACGCCGGGTACGCCCTGGAGACCCAGAACCGGCCCGTGTTCCCGGGTGCGCCCGGCGTGGAACTTCTCGTGCACGAGCTGGTCCATCAGTGGTACGGGAACTCGGTCACCCCGAAGTCGTGGCGTGACATGTGGCTGAACGAGGGCTTCGCCACGTACGCCGAGTGGTTGTGGGACGAGGACCACGGCGGGGACTCCGTGCAGGACGTCTTCGACGCGCTCTACGAGGGCGACTACTTCGAGAAGGAGGCGGAGAGTGACGCTGTCTGGGACTTTCCGCCCGCCCGGCCGCCGAGTGCCGCGCGGATCTCCGACAGTCCGGTGTACGAGCGGGGTGCCATGGTGCTGCACAAGGTGCGGCAGGCCGTCGGTGACGACGTGTTCTTCGGCATCCTGCGGGGATGGGCCGCCGAACGGCGGCACGGCAACGCGGACACGGACGACTTCACCGCCTTCGTGGAGAAGGCGGCGCCGGACGAGGACCTGTCGGGGATCTGGGACGACTGGCTCTACGGGGAAGGGCGGCCCGGGAGTCCCTGATGTGCTCCGGCAGGGTCCGAGGGGCTAGTGAAGGATTTTGCGTAGGACCGTGCAGGGGCGGCCCAGCTGGCGGTCCTTGCGGTGGCCGATCGTCTCGTAGCCGATCGTCGTCCAGAAGGCGAAGGCGCCCGGGTTGTTGTCCAGGGCCGCCAGGCGCACGGCGTCCCGGCCCGCCTCGCGGAAGCGGTCCTCGATGCGTGCGGCCAGCTGCCGTCCGTGGCCCTTGCCCTGGTGGGCCGCGTCGACCAGCAGCAGGCCGATCCACGGGTCGGGGTCGCCCGGGTCCGGGTGGTGGGCGAGCGTGATCGCGATCGCGACGAGCTGTCCGGCGCTGCGGGCCTGGAGGACCTCCACGTCCGGGTTCGCCAGTTCGTCCGCCAGCGCCCTGGCGACCTGCTCCGGGCGGATGTCGTGCGGGTCGGGGAAGTCACCGCTGAGGGCGTAGAACGCGTGGTTCGAGGCGTAGAGCGCGGTGAGTTCGGTCAGGAGGGGGCCCGGCAGGTCGTGGTCCGGGGTGAGGGTGAGGGGTTCGAGGATCACGCCCGGAAGGGTAGGCGCTCCGCTGGGGGGCGGGGGTGATCTTGGGTTGGCGTTCGGGTGCGGGTGCGGGCCGGTGGGGGTGGGCCGCGCAGTTCCCCGCGCCCCTTCGGGGGTGCGTTCGGGTGCGGGACGGTGGGGGCTGGTCGCGCAGTTCCCCGCGCCCCTTCGGGGCGCCGGTGCGGGGGTGTACGACCGAGGGGTTCGGGCCGGCTGCAGCC
>NZ_JBHWZP010000584.1:0-2837 GCF_042728395.1 Streptomyces sp. NPDC060205 | reverse complement strand
GTTGAGGGTGGCGATGCGCTTGTCCTCCAGGGGGCCGAGGATGGCGTTCTGGACGAAGTTGGCGCCGCCCTGGCCGACGGTGTCGACGAGCCGCTGGTTTGCCTCGGCGATCTGGGTGTCCAGGAGTGCGAGGTTCCTGGTGACCTCGTCCTGCGCGGAGGCGGGGATCGCGGGCAGGCTGCCCTCGACCGCGGGGCAGTTCACCGTGCCGACGGCCCCCGCGTCACCCGTGTCGCCCGCGTCCTCTCCGCCCGCGTTCCCGCCGGCCTCCTCCGTGGCCGCCTCGGTCGGCTCGGCCCCGGCCTCTTCGCCCGCCTCGCCGCCCGCTTCGGCCGCGCCGTCGGCGTTCAGTGCGCAGGGGGCGAGGGCTTCGAGGCCTTCGGGCTTGGCGGCGGTGCGGCCGATGGCGGTCTCGATGCGGTTGAGGGTGGCGATGCGCTTGTCCTCCAGGGGGCCGAGGATGGCGTTCTGGACGAAGTTGGCGCCGCCCTGGCCGACGGTGTCGACGAGCCGCTTGTTCGCTTCGGCGATCTGGGTGTCCAGGAGGGCGAGGTTCCTGGTGACCTCGTCCTGCGCGGAGGCGGGGATCGCGGGCAGGCTGCCGTCCACGGCGGGGCAGCTGATCGTCCCGGACGAGGCGAGGGTGGAGGCCTGGCCGTCATTGCCCTTGGACGTCTCCCCGGCGAGGGCGGAACCAGCGATCACCGCTCCGGACAACGCCACCGCGGCAGCGCCGCCGATGATCGTCACGCGGCGCTTGTTGTACTTCGGAAGAGCCCTGGACATGGGGATGCCTCACTTGGGTCAGGGGAGGGGTGCGGTGCCTTCGAAGTGGGGTTCGAAGGTGCTTCACGGACGCGGCGCCTGCGTTCGGGGTGAAGTACGGGTAAGCGGTTTCTCGCGTTCAACGGGCGCGGAAATTAGCTCTCCGCACGCCTCTTCGGCCCCGTGGCTGACCTTCAGGACCCTCTGGATTGACGAATCATGCGCTGCTCTGCATAATCATGCATAGCGGTGCGGTGATGTACTGCGGGAACGGTCGGTACGTCGTCAGGTGCGGGTCGTACCGGGCCGGTCGCGCGGTTCCCCGCGCCCCTGCGGGACGCTCTTGCGGGCGTCCTCTTCCTATCGTTCTGATCGTTCTGAGGAGCGCAGCCAGTGAGCAGCAACAGTGGTGACGTACGGCTCTGGGGCGGGCGGTTCGCCGACGGTCCCGCCGAGGCACTGGCGAAGCTGTCCGCGTCCGTCCACTTCGACTGGCGGCTGGCGCCCTACGACATCGCCGGCTCGCGTGCCCACGCCCGCGTGCTGCACAAGGCGCACCTCCTCGACGACGACGAGCTGACCCGTATGCTCGCCGGCCTCGACCGGCTGGAGGCCGCCGTCGCGGACGGCTCCTTCGTCGGCACCGTCGCCGACGAGGACGTCCACACCGCCCTGGAGCGCGGGCTCCTGGAGCAGCTCGGCCCCGACCTCGGCGGCAAGCTGCGCGCGGGCCGCTCGCGCAACGACCAGGTGGCCACGCTCTTCCGGATGTACCTGCGCGACCACGCCCGGATCATCGGCGGCCTGATCGCCGAGCTCCAGGACGCGCTCGTCGGTCTGGCGGAGGCGCACCCGGACGTCGCGATGCCCGGCCGTACGCACCTGCAGCACGCCCAGCCCGTCCTGTTCGCCCACCATGTGCTGGCCCACGCGCAGGCCCTCTCCCGGGACGCCGAACGGCTGCGTCAGTGGGACGAGCGGACCGCGGTGTCGCCCTACGGCTCCGGCGCGCTCGCGGGCAGCAGCCTCGGCCTCGACCCGGAGTCGGTCGCCAAGGACCTCGGCTTCGAGAACGGCAGCGTCGGCAACTCCATCGACGGCACGGCCTCGCGTGACTTCGCGGCCGAGTTCGCCTTCATCACCGCGATGATCGGCGTCAATCTCTCGCGGATCGCGGAGGAGGTCATCATCTGGAACACGAAGGAGTTCTCCTTCGTCACCCTGCACGACGCGTTCTCCACCGGCTCGTCGATCATGCCGCAGAAGAAGAACCCGGACATCGCGGAACTGGCGCGCGGCAAGAGCGGCCGGCTGATCGGCAACCTGACGGGTCTGATGGCCACGCTCAAGGCCCTCCCGCTCGCGTACAACCGGGACCTCCAGGAGGACAAGGAGCCGGTCTTCGACTCCTGCGACCAGCTGGAGGTCCTGCTGCCGGCCTTCACCGGGATGATGGCGACGCTGACGGTCAACCGCGAGCGGATGGAGGAGCTGGCGCCGGCCGGCTTCTCGCTCGCCACCGACATCGCGGAGTGGCTCGTGAAGCAGGGGGTGCCGTTCCGGGTCGCGCACGAGGTCGCGGGGGAGTGCGTGAAGGCCGCCGAGGCCGACGGTGTCGAACTGGACGGGCTCACCGACGAGCAGTTCGCGAAGATCTCCGCGCATCTCACGCCTGAGGTGCGGTCGGTCCTGAACGTCCCGGGCGCGCTGGCGTCCCGCTCCGCGCGCGGCGGTACGGCCCCGAGCGCGGTCGCCGTCCAACTCACCGAGGTGAAGTCGGACGTGGCCTCGCAACACGCGTGGGCGACGGCGAAGTCGCGACGGTAGGGGTGCGCGGCGCTTGCGGTGACGGTGGCTTGCACCGACCGCCGGCCGCCGCCGCCGAGTTCCCCACCGACATCACGCTGCGGCTGCCCGCGCCCCTTGGGGGCGTGACGGCGGACGTCATGCTGCGGGAGCGTCGTGGCTGGCCGCGCAGTTCCCCGCGCCCCTTGGGGGTGTGACGGCCGGTGGCATGCTGCGGGTGCGTCGTGGTTGCCCGCGCAGTTCCCCGCGCCCCTTGGGGGTGTGAC
>NZ_JBHWZP010000583.1:0-2851 GCF_042728395.1 Streptomyces sp. NPDC060205 | reverse complement strand
CGGCACGTCAGTACGCGCCGTCCGCCCGCCCGTTGGACGAAATCCGCTCAGCCGGGCCCGGGGGCTACGAGACCACCGCCGGATCGGCCGGTTTGGCCACCCGCTCGGAGTTGCCCTCGTCGCCCACCGCGATGCCGCGCCGCTTGGACACGTACACCGCGCCGATGATGACGGCGAGCGAGAGCACCGCGATGAGGATCCGCATGCCCACACTCTTGTCGTCGCCGTAGCTGAATTTGACCACTGCCGGCGCGATGAGCAGCGCCACCAGGTTCATCACCTTCAGGAGGGGGTTGATCGCGGGTCCCGCGGTGTCCTTGAAGGGGTCGCCGATCGTGTCGCCGATCACCGTCGCGGCATGGGCCTCGCTGCCCTTGCCGCCGTGGTGGCCGTCCTCGACGAGCTTCTTGGCGTTGTCCCACGCCCCTCCGGAGTTGGCGAGGAAGACCGCCATCAGCGTGCCGGTGCCGATGGCGCCCGCGAGGAAGGCGCCGAGCGCCCCGACCCCCAGCGTGAACCCGATCGCGATCGGCGTCAGTACGGCGAGCAGACCGGGCGTGGTCAGCTCGCGCAGCGCGTCCTTCGTACAGATGTCGACGACACGCCCGTACTCGGGCTTCTCGCTGTAGTCCATGATCCCGGGACGCTCGCGGAACTGCCGCCGCACCTCGTAGACCACGGCCCCGGCGGAGCGCGACACCGCGTTGATCGCCAGCCCCGAGAAGAGGAAGACGACCGCGGCGCCCGCGATGAGCCCGACCAGGTTGTTGGGCTGCGAGATGTCCATCATCAGGTTCATCGGCGCGCCCGCGCCCGAGACCTTCTGCCCCACGTCGTTCGCGGCCGTGAGGATGGCGTCCCGGTACGAGCCGAAGAGCGCCGACGCCGCCAGTACCGCCGTGGCGATGGCGATGCCCTTCGTGATGGCCTTGGTGGTGTTGCCGACGGCGTCCAGGTCGGTGAGGACCTGTGCGCCCGCGCCCTCGACGTCGCCCGACATCTCGGCGATGCCCTGCGCGTTGTCGGAGACCGGCCCGAAGGTGTCCATGGCGACGATGACGCCGACCGTGGTGAGCAGCCCCGTTCCGGCGAGGGCCACCGCGAACAGCGCCAGCATGATGGACGTACCGCCGAGCAGGAAGGCCCCGTAGACGCCGAGGCCGATCAGCAGCGCGGTGTAGACGGCCGATTCGAGACCGATCGAGATACCGGCGAGGACGACGGTGGCCGGGCCGGTGAGCGAGGTCTTGCCGATGTCCTTCACCGGGCGACGGGTCGTCTCGGTGAAGTAGCCGGTCAGCTGCTGGATCAGCGCGGCCAGCACGATGCCGATGGCGACCGCGAGGAGCGCGAGGATCCGCGGGTCACCGGACTTGCCGAGGATGGCCTCGTCGGTGACACCGTCCAGCTCGGCGTACGAGGACGGCAGGTAGACGAAGACGGCCACGGCCACCAGCGCCAGCGAGATCACCGCGGAGATGAAGAAGCCGCGGTTGATGGCGCTCATCCCGCTGCGGTCGGCACGGCGCGGGGCGACCGCGAAGATGCCGATCATCGCGGTGAGTACGCCGATCGCGGGCACGATCAGCGGGAAGGCGAGCCCGGAGTCACCGAACGCCGCCTTGCCGAGGATCAGCGCGGCGACGAGCGTGACGGCGTACGACTCGAAGAGGTCGGCGGCCATACCGGCGCAGTCGCCGACGTTGTCGCCCACGTTGTCCGCGATGGTCGCGGCGTTGCGCGGATCGTCCTCCGGGATGCCCTGCTCGACCTTGCCGACGAGGTCGGCGCCGACGTCGGCGGCCTTGGTGAAGATGCCGCCGCCGACACGCATGAACATGGCGATCAGCGCGGCGCCGAGACCGAAGCCCTCCAGGACCTTCGGCGCGTCGGCCGCGTACACGAGCACCACACAGGAGGCGCCCAGCAGACCGAGCCCCACCGTGAACATGCCGACGACGCCGCCCGTGCGGAAAGCGATCTTCATGGCTTTGTGCGAGACGGCGGTGAGATCCTTTTCGGGCTCACCCTCCGCCGGGGTCGCTTCCCGTGCCGCGGCGGCCACGCGGACATTGCTGCGTACGGCGAGCCACATGCCGATATATCCGGTGGTCGCCGAGAACGCCGCGCCGATCAAGAAGAAGACCGATCGGCCGGCACGCTGATTCCAGTCGTCCGCGGGCAGCAGCATGAGCAGGAAGAACACCACGACGGCGAATACCCCGAGGGTACGCATCTGCCGGCCCAGGTAGGCATTCGCGCCCTCCTGGATCGCGACCGCGATCTTCTTCATGCTTTCGGTGCCCTCGCCCGCCGCGAGCACCTGGCGGACCAGGACTCCGGCGACGGCAAGCGCCGCAAGGGCGACGACCGCGATCACCACGACGATGAGGCGGTTGTCGTCCGTCAGTACCGCGGCTGCGAGGGTAGTGGGCTGGTCAAACTGATGAGGGGTAGAAAGCCCCGCCATTCGTCCTCCTTGACGCTTGGACCGAGCTCAAGATGTGGACGGATTGTAGGTACCGGAACCTGATCAAAACAGTGCGCGGTAAGCGGAATTGGCCTTCGCATGCTCTTCAGCAAATGATCCGGGGATCCGCGGGGGGGCTCGAAAGCGGTAATGCCTCAAACGCATTGACGCCAGGTCCATTGGTGTGCGGCACGGCGTAAAGCTGATCGTATTGTTGATCGAAATCCGGATCGTGAATTTATTCACGAAATAGGGGTGGCTTGATCCGGAGGGCGTCGCCGCACTCCGCGGGCGTTCCCGGTGCGGCTGTTAACACCTGCGGGGTGGTCCGGACGGCCTGCCAGGGGGCCGGGGCGGCGGCACGGGTCGGTCAGCCCAAGG
>NZ_JBHWZP010000582.1:0-2898 GCF_042728395.1 Streptomyces sp. NPDC060205 | reverse complement strand
CCCCTGGCCGGTGAACCCCCCGCCCGGGACCGGCGCCGGCCCGCCGGCCCGGCGGGGGCCCCCCACCCGGGGCGGGCCCCCAACCCCCCCCCCCCCCCCGGGGGTGGCGCCCCCTCGGTGGTTCGGGTGCCCGGTGCTCAGGTCTCGCTCAGCACCGCGGGGCGGCGGGACGCGATGACCTTCCTGGCCAGTGCCTTCGGGCTGGTGAGGAAGCCCCAGCCCCACGACATGTGCATGGTCGCCAGCGCCACCGGGATCCGCAGCCGCGCCTTCAGGGGCAGCCCCTTGCCCGCGGGCAGCGAGCCCAGCCCGATCGCGAGGAGGTAGCCGAGCGGGACCAGGAAGCCCCACGGGGTCGCCGCCGCGCCCGCCACGAGGCCGAGGACGATCGCGACGACCGCCGTCGGCGGCGCCAGATAGCGCAGGTTGATGGAGCCGGAGTGGTAGCGCGCCACGACATGGCGCCAACGGCCGTAGTCCTTGTACTGCTTGGCCAGGGCCTGTATCGAGGGGCGCGGACGGTAGGAGACCCGCAGTTCGGGCGAGAACCAGATGAGGCCGCCAGCCTCCCTGATGCGGAAGTTCAGCTCCCAGTCCTGGGCGCGGATGAACTCCTCGTTGTAGCCGCCCTGTTGCTCCAGCGCCGCCCGCCGGAAGACGCCCAGGTAGACCGTGTCCGCGGGGCCCGCCTGGCCGCCCGTGTGGAAGGCCGCGTTGCCCACGCCGATCTTCGAGGTCATGGCGGCGGCGACCGCGTGCTCCCAGTCGTTCTCGCCCTCGGCGTGCATGATGCCGCCGACGTTCTGCGCGCCGGTCTCCTCCAGGAGCCGCACGGCGGTCGCGATGTAGTTCGGCGAGAGCATGCCGTGCCCGTCGACGCGGACGACGACCGGGTGGCGGGACGCCTTGATCGCGGCGTTCAGTGCGGCGGGGGTGCGGCCGGTCGGGTTCGGGACCGTGTGCACCCGGGGATCCTCGCGGACGAGTTCGGCCGCGATCTCCTCCGTACGGTCCGACGAGGGACCGATGGCGATCACGACCTCCATCTCGCCCGCGTACTCCTGGGCGAGGATCGCTTGGACGGCTCCGCGCAGATGCCGTTCCTCGTTGAGGACGGGCATGATCACGGACACGGCGGGAAGCTGCACGGCGGGTTCGGCGTTCATCGCGGATTACGTTACCGCGAACGGGGGACACCGACGCGCGCCGCCCGGCCCCTGCACCGGGCAGCAGATCGTATGGGCCTACGGTGCTCACGGACCCCCACACCCGGCCTACGCGGAGGTGTCCGCTTTGCCCACCCCGCCCAGCCCACCCGCCCCTCCCCCGCGACAGCGTCCGGTACGGCAGCCCGTACGGGGCGGCCGGCCGCAGTGGGCCATGCGGGTGGCGACCGCACTGTCCGTGGCGGTGCTCGCGGCGGCCGGCGTCGGACACGCGGTGGTCACCGGTCTCGACTCCGACATCCACCGGATCGACCCCTTCAGGGACATGAAGAACCGGCCCGCCCGCGGCCACGGCATGAACGTGCTCCTGGTCGGCACCGACGGACGCGACCGGATCACGGCGCGGGAGAAGGAGGAGTACCGGCTCGGCGGCGCCCCCTGCCACTGCACGGACACCGTCATGATCGTGCACCTGTCGGAGGACCGGCGGCGGGCCAGTGTGGTGAGCCTGCCGCGCGACTCGTACGCCGAGACGCCCCCGCACGTCGACCGGACCACCGGCGACCGGCACAAGGCCCACCCGGTCAAGCTGAACGCGGCGTACGCGGAGGGCGGGCCGCAGCTGACCGTGCGCACGGTCGAGAAGATGACCGACGTGAAGATCGACCACTATCTGGAGGTCGACTTCATCAGCTTCATGAAGACCGTGGACGTGCTCGGCGGAGTGCGGATCTGCACGGTCCGGCCGCTGAAGGACACGGTCACCGGTCTCGACCTCGCACCCGGGACGCACGACCTGAACGGCGGACAGGCCCTGCAGTACGTGCGTTCGCGGCACGTCGACGGGGCCTCCGACCTCGGCCGGATGCAGCGTCAGCAGCGGTTCCTGGCGTCGCTGATCGAGCGGGCCACGTCCTCCGGTGTGCTGCTCAACCCGATCAGGTTCCGCGACGTGACGCAGTCCGTGCTCGGTTCCGTGCGGGCCGACAAGGGCTTCGGGACGAACGAACTCGTCGACCTGGGGCGGGCGATGCGGGGCTTCTCGCCGTCGTCCTCCGAGTTCACGACCGTCCCGATCGGGCAGATGGGGTACGCCGTCAAGGGCATCGGCTCCACGCTCAAATGGGACCCGAAGAAGGCGGGGCGGCTCTTCAGGACCCTGCGCGACGACAAGCCGCTGGCTCCGCACCGGGTGCGCTCCAAGGTGCTGAGCGTCGACGTGGCTCCGCAGCAGATCCGGGTGCAGGTGGAGAACGGGACGATGACCGCGGGGTTGGGGCGGCGGGTCGACAGCGGGCTTGCGGGGACGGGGTTCCGTACGACGCGGGCGCCGGTGAACGCGCAGGACCGGACGCTGCGGCGGACCGTCGTGCGGTACGACCCGCGCTGGGACCGGTCCGCGAAGTCGCTCGCGGCGGCGTTGCCGGGCAGTGAGCTGCACGCGGTGACGGGGCAGGGGCCGTTGCTGAAGGTGGTGGTGGGGGCGGACTTCTCGGGGGTCCGCAAGGTCCGGGCGGACGACCCGGCGCAGGGGGAGTTCGCGGCGGTCACCGGCGACCAGGTGATCTGCCCCGACCGGGGCAGCAACGGGTAGTCACACCGGTGCGGCACGGTGGGGGCCGTTCGCGCAGTTCCCCGCGCCCCTGAAGACGACACCTGCGGGCCCGTCGTGGCTGGCCGCGCAGTTCCCCGCGCCCCTAAAGGCTCGGCTGCGCCTTCGCCCCCTCAGGGG
>NZ_JBHWZP010000581.1:0-2909 GCF_042728395.1 Streptomyces sp. NPDC060205 | reverse complement strand
GTCCGGGGCACGGGCGACCCGCCACGCGCCCCGAACCGGCCGCGTACGCCCTCTTGTTGACCCTCCCTTTAACTGCGACTCTGAGAGTCCCCCCACTTGTGAACTTGTGAATTCGTTAACGAACGAATTCGTAGGAGGTGGCTCCGTCCATGCTCGTCCGCGACGCCATGAGCACGGTGGTCCTCACCATCGGCCCCGCCCACACACTCCGTAAGGCCTCCGCCCTGATGGCCGCGCGCCGCGTCGGGGCGGCGGTGGTCCTCGATCCCGACGGCATCGGGATCGGCATCCTCACCGAGCGCGACATCCTCAACTCCGTCGGCCTGGGCCAGAACCCGGACTCCGAGCGGGCGCACGCGCACACGACCACGGACGTGGTGTTCGCGGCCCCGACCTGGACGCTGGAGGAGGCCGCCCGGGCCATGGCCCACGGCGGTTTCCGGCATCTCATCGTCCTCGACCGGGGTGAACCGGTCGGCATCGTCTCGGTCCGCGACATCATCCGCTGCTGGGCACCACTCCGTCAGCCCGCCCCGGCCTGAGAGCCCGAGCAGCTCCGAACAGGCTCTGCACGGGCCCCGTACGAGCTCCGTACGGGCCCGAGCGGGCGGCGGCACAAAGGTGAGCGGGCCGGCTCCCCGGTACGAGGGAATCCGGCCCGCTCTCTACGGCAAGCGATCCAGTGCTGGTGTCAGCCGCGCAGGGCCTGGACCGCGGCGTCCAGCCGCTTGCCGAAGTCCTCGTCGGCCTGACGGAAGTTGCCGATGGCCCGCGCGGCGATGTCGTCGCGCGAGACCTGGGCGATGAAGCCCGCCAGGTTGCCGATCAGCCGCTCCTGCTCGGCCTCGGACATCAGACGGTAGAGATTGCCCGCCTGTACGAAGTCGTTGTCCTCGGCGTGGACCGGCGCCTCGCCGTTGCCGGTGACGCCGGTGACGGGCAGGGGCTGCCACAGCGGCCGGTCCGTCTGGACGGGCCCGCCGAAGCTGTTCGGCTCGTAGTTCTTCGCGCCCTTGTGACGGCCGTCGTACAGGAAGCCGTCACGGGAGTTGGTACGGGCCTCGGTGGCGTGCGGACGGTTCACCGGCAGGTGGTCGGCGTTGACGCCGACGCGGTAGCGGTGGGCGTCGCCGTACGCGAAGAGGCGGCCCTGCAGCATCTTGTCGGGCGAGGGCCCGATGCCCGGCACGAAGTGCGCGGGGCTGAAGACGCTCTGCTCGACCTCGGCGAAGACGTTCTCCGGGTTGCGGTTGAGCTCCAGCTTCCCGATCTCGATCGGCGGGTAGTCCTCGTGCGGCCACACCTTGGTGAGGTCGAACGGGTTGAAGCGGTAGCCCGCCGCGTCGGCCGCCGGCATGATCTGCACCTGCACGGTCCAGGACGGGAAGTCGCCGCGCTCGATCGACTCCCGCAGATCGCGCTGGTGCGAGTCGGGGTCGAGCCCCGAGACCTTCACCGCTTCCTCGGTCGTCAGGTTCTTGATGCCCTGGTCGGTCTTGAAGTGGTACTTGACCCAGAAGACCTCGCCGGCCTCGTTGTTCCACTGGTAGGTGTGCGAGCCGTACCCGTTCATGTGGCGGTACGAAGCCGGGATGCCGCGGTCGCCGAAGAGCCAGGTCACCTGGTGGGTGGACTCGGGCGACAGCCCCCAGAAGTCCCACACGTTGTCGGCTTCCTGCGAGCCCGTGTACGGGTCGCGCTTCTGCGTGTGGATGAAGTCGGGGAACTTGATGGCGTCCTTGACGAAGAACACCGGGGTGTTGTTGCCGACGAGGTCGTAATTGCCCTCCTCGGTGTAGAACTTCAGCGCCCAGCCGCGCGGGTCACGGACGGCGTCGGCCGAACCGAGGTTGCCGGCCACCGTGGAGAAGCGCAGGAAGGTCTCGGTCTGCTTGCCGACCTCGGAGAGGAACGCGGCACGCGTGTAGCCGGTGACATCGGCGGTGACGGTGAACGTGCCGTAGGCGCCGGCGCCACGGGCGTGCACGACGCGCTCCGGAATGCGCTCGCGGTTGAAGTGCGCGAGCTTCTCCAGCAGGAGCTGGTCCTGGACGAGGACCGGGCCGCCGATGCCCGCGGTCTCGCTGTTCTGGTTGTCGGCCACCGGCGCGCCGGCCTCCGTCGTAAGCGGTCCCTGCGTCACGTGCGCCTCCTGCGTCATTCCTTGCAAGTCCTGTCACTCGGCTCGATCTTTCACCAGAGCCGAGCTCGATCCTACAATAGACATTGTCTAAGTCAAGCTACGCTCCAAAGTCACACCTGTTCGGATTCTGGTCCAGCAGGCTGTTAAGCTGTGCGCATGAGCGACCTGTTGGAACGACTGCGCGGACGCGGCTGGCGCATGACAGCGCAGCGGCGCGTCGTGGCCGAGGTCCTGAACGGGGATCACGTCCACCTGACGGCCGACGAGGTACACGCGCGCGCCGTGGTGCGGCTCCCGGAGATCTCCCGGGCGACCGTCTACAACACCCTGGGCGAGCTGGTCTCGCTCGGCGAGGTGCTGGAAGTCGCCACGGACAAGCGCGCCAAGCGGTACGACCCGAACGCCCACCGGCCGCACCACCACCTGGTCTGCGCCCAGTGCGGCGCGATCAAGGACGTGCACCCGGACGGCAACCCGCTGGCGGACCTCCCCGACTCCGAGCGCTTCGGCTTCACGGTCTCGAACGTAGAGGTGACGTACCGAGGTCTCTGCCCGAACTGCGCGGCAGCAGCCTGACGACTCCGTCTCCCGCGTGGCTCCCGGAGCCACGCACAACACCCGTACAACACCTAGGGCCCGGAACCAATGATCTGGTTCCGGGCCCTGGTTTTTCAGTAGCGGGGACAGGATTTGAACCTGCGACCTCTGGGTTATGAGCCCAGCGAGCTACCGAGCTGCTCCACCCCGCGCCGTTGTGTTGCAACCG
>NZ_JBHWZP010000580.1:0-2914 GCF_042728395.1 Streptomyces sp. NPDC060205 | reverse complement strand
GGTTTCCGCAGGTGATGGAGGGGGCGCGCCGACCGTCACAGGGCGCCGCGGACGCCCCCGTGCGCGGCGGTCCGCGGCGGCGCGTGGGCCGCCGAAAAATTCCCGCGACCGCCGACGCGCCCCGATCCGGCCCGCATACGTCCGGCGCGACCGGGTAGGCGCAACGGCACCGGACCGTACGCGGCCGATCTCCGCCTGTTCCCACGGAGGTTCACGACGGCACAGCGAAGCGATTCAGAAACCGTGCGGCAGCCAGGGCGCCACGACGGAGGCGAAGCCGAGCGAGGCCTCCGCGAGGGCGCCCCGGCGCAGCTCCCGCACCCGTCCCGCCGCGGACAGCGAGGCGAGGGACACCCCGCCGAGATAGGCCGCCCCCAAGTCCCGTACGGACAGGGCGATATCGGCCGGGTCGGTGGTCCGCGCGCAGGACGCGCCCTTCGCGTCGCCGGAGAGCCGCCAACGCCCCTCGTTCCAGGAGCAGAAGGAGTCCTCGACCTCGAACACCACGTCCACCGGCGCCTGGTACGTCCGCGCCTCCAGCGCCGCGCCGACCTCGACGAGCCGCACATGGAGCGAGTCACGCGGCGAGAGGTCGCACCGGCGGCTGTCGGAGACGAGGTGCTGCCAGGCGTCGTCGACAGGCCTGTTCCACAGCTTCACCTTCGACGTCAGGTCGATACCGAACAGGTGCTGCCACAGCGCCGCGTACGCGGCCGGGTCCAGTGCCTCCAGATCGCGCAGCTCGATCGTGCCCTTCGGGCCGGCCGCGTCCCAGTCCGGCTTGTTGAAGTAGCGCGCGTAGCCCACGACGTCGTCGCCCCGCCGCGCGAGCACGCACTGCAGGGGCGAGGAGCCCTTGCGGTCGCTCTCCGGGTCGAGCAGCGGCAGCCGCTCCCAGCCGGGCCGGCGCGCCAGCATCCCGGGCCGCTCGGCCACATGTCGCGCGTACACCGCCTCGCAGGCCTCCGGCACACCCTCCGCATCAGGCTTCACGAGCCGCAGCCGTACGTCGTCCGTGCCGTCCGGCACCGACAGCCGCACCCGGTCCGTGTCGATCTCGGCACGCAGCTGCTGGGTCGCGATGCCGTAGCCGAAGCGGCCGTAGATGGCCGGTTCCGACGCCGTCAGGGCGGCGAGCGGCTCGCCCCAGGACCGTACGTCGTCCAGCTGGCGCCGCATCATCGAGGTGAGCACCCCGCGCCTGCGGTGCGTCGAGGCGACGCTCACCATCGTGACGCCGGCCGTCGGTACGGACGCGCCGCCCGGCACCGTGAGCCGGAAGGTGAAGGCGCCGGCCGTGCCCACGCACTCGTCACCGTCCCAGACCCCGAGGGAGCGGTCGTGCTCCGTGAGGTCGCTCCACAGGGCGCGCTCCTCGGCCGATTCCGCGACCCCGCCGAACGCGAGCTCCAGTTTCCCGTACCACGCGTCCCAGTCGGCGGGCGTCAGCGCGCGCAAGTCTGTCGTCATGTCCCCATGCCTACCAGGGCAATCCGGGATGAGCGACCGGATTTCTCCCGGGCGGGCGGTGCCGGGTCCCCATCCGGCCGTACGCTCTGCGATGACCGGGCTTCCCTGTGACTTCCGTCCCCGGACGGGGGACAAGTGGGACCTCCCGTGCCAAGCACCTGGTCCGATGGATAGGGTCCCGAACTAATGGCAGCAGGACGAGAGCGGCGCGCAGAAGCCGATACGTTCACGGCCCGGTTGAAGAAGCAGGTACACCGGGTCCGCACAGGGCTGCGCAGATCCGCCGTCGACTACTTCCGCGGCGACGGTTCGGACTGGGTCGCGCTCGCCGGGCTCCTGCTGACCATTCCCGTGATCGCCTGCGTCACACTCATGAACTCCGTCTGGTGCTCGCCGGCGATGCTCGTCCTGCCGATCGTCGCGGGCGGCCTGCTGCTGCGCCCCTCCAGCCTCCTCAGCCTGTACGCCGCTGCCGCCACCGCGCTCATCGTGGAGTCCGTGAAACTCGGCCCGTACACCGAGGGCCCCTCCCGGGTCACACCGGGCATCGTGCTGGTGGTCGCCGCGTGCGGCTTCTTCGGCCTGCTGATCGCCCAGTTCCGCAGCCGGGTCGGGGTGCCGTGGCGGCGCGGCGGGACGATGCTGTTCGACCTGCGCGAGCGGATCCGGGTGCAGAGCAAGCTGCCGATGCTGCCGGCGGGCTGGCACCGGGAGATGGCGCTGCGGCCGGCCGGCGGCCAGTCGTTCTCCGGCGACTTCGTCGTCGCGGCCCGTACGAACGGCGGGCGCACCCTGGAGGTCGTCCTCACCGACGTCTCCGGCAAGGGCATGGACGCGGGGTCGCGTGCGCTGCTCCTGTCCGGCGCGTTCGGGGGCCTGCTGGGGTCCCTGCCGCCGCACGCCTTCCTGCCCGCGGCGAACGGCTATCTGCTCCGCCAGGACTGGGACGAGGGCTTCGCCACCTCCATCCATCTGGTCCTCGACCTGGACTCGGGCGACTACGAACTCTTCTCCGCCGGACACCCGCCGGGCCTGCAGCTCAGCGCGGGCAACGGCCGCTGGGAGGAGAAGGTCGCCGAAGGACCGCTCCTCGGGGTGTACGGCGGGGCGCAGTTCGACTCGGTCAAGGGCTCGCTGCGCCCCGGCGATGTCCTCATGCTGTTCACGGACGGCCTGGTGGAGACGTCCGAACGGGACATCGTCGAGGGCATCGACCGCCTGACCGGAGAAGCCGACCGCTATGTGGCGGGCGGCTTCCACGGGGCGGCCTGGCACCTGATCGAAGCGGTAGCGAAGGACGTGAACGACGACCGGGCACTCCTGCTGATCTGCCGCGAGGGCGCGACGACGGGCCCGGCAACGCTCTGAGCGCTTGCGCCTGCGGCTGGGCGGGGGCGGACCTAAAAGATCGCGCAGTTCCCCGCGCCCCTGAGCCCCTCAGGGG